>JAHBSN010000070.1 GCA_019639095.1 Actinomycetota bacterium | reverse complement strand
TGCCGTCGCCCTCCGCCGGCGTCGTAGGGGCATCGCCGCCGACGGAGGACCGACGATCGGCCCTACCCGGTCGGGGGAGGGCGAACCAGGTTCGTCCCGCCTACTGCGCTCAGCCGTCCGACTCCAGGTCCACCGTGGGCAGGATCCGGTCGAGCCAGCGCGGCAGCCACCAGTTGGCGCGGCCCATCACCTGCATGGCGGCGGGCACGAGCACCAGTCGCACGAGCGTGGCGTCGAGGAGGACCGCTGCCGCCAGGCCCGTGCCGAACAGCTTGATCGTGATCTGGTCGCGGAACATGAAGCTGGCGAAGACCGCCACCATGATCGCCGCTGCGGCGGTGACCACGCGCGCCGATCCCGCAAGCCCCTCGACCACGCTCTGGTGCGGGTCGCCGGTGTCCATCCAGCGCTCGCGGATGCGGCTGAGGATGAACACCTCGTAGTCCATGGACAGCCCGAAGAGGATGGCGAACAGCATCATCGGCACGAAGGGCGCGATGGGCACGGTCTCCGACGCGCCGAGCAGCTCGTTGCCCCAACCCCACTGGAAGATCGCCACCACGACCCCGGTGGCCGCACCGATCGACAGCAGGTTGAGCACCACGGCCTTGAGCGGGACGACGAGCGATCGGAAGACCACGGTCAGGAGCACGAACGACACGGCCAGCACCACGCCCACGAACAGGGGCGTCCGGGCGGTCAGCACGTCGGTGGTGTCGATGAGGCTCGCGGTCAGCCCACCGACCAGCAGCCGGGCGCCGAGCTCGCGCTCTACCGCCGGGGCCACGTCGCCGCGGATCCGGTCGACGAGGTCGGTGGTGGCCTGGTCCTGCGGCCCGGTCTCGGGCACCACCTGGACGATCGCTGCGGTGGCGTCGGCGTTGGGGATGGGCGGTGACACCGAGGCGACGCCGTCGAGCGCCTCGAGCCGGGCGGGCACCTGCCCCGCCACGGCCCCGTCGGCGTCGGCGAGGTCGATGGCCACCACCAGCGGTCCGTTGTAGCCCGGGCCGAAGGAGTCGGCGATCAGGTCGTAGGCCTGTCGGCGGGTGCTGCCCTCGGCCGCGGATCCTGCGCTCGCGAACCCGAGCCGGATGCTCAGCGCCGGCAGCGCCAGCACCACCAGCGCGCCGGTGGCCAGGACGATGGCCACCCAGTGGTGCTGGGTGACCGCCCGAGACCACCGGGCGCTCCAGGTCGACGGGTCCGACGTGGCCGACGTGCTGGCGTGGAACCAGGGGATGCGCAACCGATCGATGCCGTGGCCGATCAGGCCGAGGAGGGCGGGGAGGAGGGTGACGGCCAGGGCCACGGCCACCGCGACCGTGACGGCGGTGGTGAGCCCCAGGGCGGTCACGAACGCGATGCGCACCACCGCGAGCCCGCACATGGCGATCACCACGGTGCCACCGGCGAAGAGCACCGCGAGGCCGGCGGTGGCGTTGGCGTGGGCCGCGGCGTCCACGGGTTGGGCGCCGCCGGCGAGCTGCTCGCGATGGCGGGTGACCACGAACAGCGAGTAGTCGATCCCCACCGCCAGGCCGATCATCGACGCCAGGATCGGGCCGACCGTGTTCACCTCGAGCACGTTGGCGGAGACGAAGAGCAGCGACAGCCCGATCAGCAGCCCGAACAGGGCGGTGGCGATGGGGAGGCCCATGGCCGCCACGGAGCCGAACGCCACGAGCAGGACCACGATGGCGATCAGGACGCCGACGACCTCCGACGAGCCGCCGACGCCGCCCTCGGCCTCGGCCTGCAGGAGCGCGCCCGAGAGCTCGGCCCGGAGCCCGTCGGTGGAGCGGACCGGCTCGAGGGCCGCCCGGACCTGGCCGAGCGTGCCGTCGGGGAGCTGGGCGGTGGGGCGGTCGAACTCGATGGTGGCGAGGGCCACCTTCCCGTCCTCGGAGATCATGCGGGTCGGCCCGGGCGCCAGCGGGTCGAGCACGGTGCTGACGTGGTCGAGGCGGCCCAGGGCATCGAGGGCGTCCGAGACGGGTCCGGCGGCCGGAGGATCCGTGATGGCCCCCGAATCGCTGGCGAACACCACGCGCAGGGGATCGCCCGCCCGTTCGGGGAACCGCGCCTGGAGCAGCTCCACCGCCTGCTGGCTCTCGGTGCCCGGGATGGCGAACTGCTCGGAGGTCGGCGCACCCCAGCGCACGTTGGCGCCCACGGCGGCCGCCGCCACGAGCACCCAGAGCCCGATCACCCGCCAGGGGTGGCTCGCAGCGGATCGACCGAGGCGGTGCAGGAGGTGGCTCATCGTGGGCCACTACCCGGTCGCAGCCGCCCGACACGGTCCGAGGAACCGTCGCGGGTCGCTCCCGTGCGGTGGAGGGCGATGCCGAGGGGACGCTCGGGACGGACGACGGTCGTCCGCCGGTCGAAGTGGGCCGCCGCCGACTCGGCTCGCACCTCGGCGCCCCAGTCGAATGCATCCTGTCGCCGACCCCACGCCAACGCCTCGGTCAGCCACGCCCCGGTGCGGTTGCTGTGGACGAGCCAGCGGTGGAGCGGATCGGTCGGACAGGTGTTGGCCACCGCCACGAGCCGTTCGAGCTCCGATGGCGCTCGAGCGCTCCTCATCGCAGCGGCGCCTTCCACGGGCATCCCGGCTGCACGCCGTGGCCGGTGTCGATGGGGTGCAGCGACCCGCGGTCGTGGTACCGGTACGGCCGGAAGGGCAGGGTGACGGCCACGAACCAGGGCCGGGCCGACCGGACCCTCGCGGCCACGTCGGATGGTTCCAGCGCGGCGTCACCGTGGATCCGGCAGCGAACGAGGAAGAGCGGGTAGTCGTCAGGCAGGTCCGGCGGCAACGAGGCGAGCGCGACCACGCCGTCGACGTCGGCCGTCGGAGGAGGCGGCGACGTCCGGCCACCGTCAGGTTCCGCCGCCCCAGGAGGGGTGCTGCCGCCACGGATGACCGGCCACGACGAGGTGAACAGCGGCCCGGTCTTCGTGTAGCCGGCCAGCGCGATCTCGGCGCCGCACCAGCTGCACCGGATGACCAGGGTCGGCCGGACCGCTGCCGATTCGGACATGGCCGTCTCGGTCCGTCGCCGGACCTCGGGTGTGGCCGAGTCGAGGTACGGAACGTCCTCGTGCATGTCTCGCTCCCCGGGCCGTGGCCCTCCCGCGCTGGCGGCTTCCAACGCCCGCTTCCCTGCCCGCCACCGTTTCGGCGAAACACGTGGAACCGGGCCGCCGGCCATCGGGTTTGGGGAGCTCGAGGACCGGGCAGGGCGAGGTGCTGTGCAAGTCAGGAGGGCCGGCTGCACCATGTGCTTCAGCGCCGAGGCGAGCTTCATCGGTGCCGCCGTCGTCGGCACGGCGGGCGTGGGGGCGCTGGTGCTGGCCGACGAACCGCGCCAGGTGCCCTTCGCCGCTCTCCCCCTCCTCTTCGGCATCCACCAGGCCCTCGAGGGGTGGACCTGGGTCTCGCTCGACGATCGGAGCCGAGCGTCGCTCTCCGGCTTCGGGGTCCACACCTGGGTGCTCTTCGCCTGGGCCTTCCTGCCCGTCTACGTGCCGTGGGCGGTGCGCCTGATCGAACCCATCCGGACGCGACGTCGCTGGATGTCGTGGCTGGCCGTGGTGGGTGCCGGCGTCAGCGCCTACATGTTCTCGAGGTCGATCCGTCCCGAGGTGACGGTGTCGGTGGTCCAGGGGCAGCTCGACTACCACTTGGGCGGCGACGTCCCGTCGGTCGCGCTCGCCGTGCCCTACGTGGCCGCAACCTGCCTGGCGCCGATCCTCAGCACCCACCGCTGGGTGCGGGCCTTCGGCGCGGCCAACGCTGTCGCGCTCGCGGTGGCGGCGCTGATGGCGATCAAGGACTTCTCGTCGATCTGGTGCACGTTCGCCGCGTTCCTCAGCCTGCTGGTCGTGGCGCACCAGCTCGATCGGCGGCAGCGCGAGGGCCCGGACCGAAGCACCCTCGGTCCCGCCCACACGGCCGCTGACGGGAGCCCGGTCAGCTGACCGGGCTCCGTCATCGTGGTCGGGTATCCCCGTGCGGGGACGGTCGGCTTCAGGCGCAGGTCCGGCCGGCGTAGGCGTCGATGCGGTCGATGGCGGCGGTCACCTTGGCCTCGTCGACGCTCAGCGGGTTCCCGCCCAGGACCTTGTCGTAGCCATCCACCACCACCGCGGCATCGGCCCGGACCGAGGCCTCCGGAGCGTTGCCGGCGAGCCGGTCCACGATGGCCCGAGCCTCCTGGGTGTCGCCGTCCTGGCCCGCTGCGGCGAGCTGCGGGTAGGTCGAGCAGAACGCGGCCTTGTCGCCGCCGGCACCGCCACCGCCGAGCACCGCCCGGCCCACCAGGGCGAACAGCACCAGCGCCACGATGATCCCGACTCCCATCAGGGTCGAGTTCGGGTTGGTCGACGTCTCGGTCTCGATCATGGCTTCCTCTCCGCAAGGTCGGACGACCTCGTCGGAGTCCGTTGTACGGACCGTCCCTCAACCCCGGCTCACGACCGGCTCAAGGACGCTCAGGACATGATCTTGGTGACCAGCTTCGTGACGCGTGCGCGGCTCGCGCGCTGGTAGGCGAACGACAGCACCAGGGCGCCGGCACAGGCGAAGGTGACCATGGGCGAGAGGTCGCTGTCGCCGAAGGAGGTCACCGCGAGCGACGCGAGGAGCCCCACCACGAGGAGCAGCGAGGTCCCGGCCATGCCGCGCCGACCAGGTCCGGGCGTTCGATCAACAGACCGGTGCGCCGCGCTGGAATCGACCGCATCGGGCCGTCACGGTCCGGCAGGAGAGCGCTGCTGATCGGTCTTGCGGTGCTTGTCGCCGTGCTGGGAGCCACGGCGGTGCCCGCCGCCGCCACCACCACGATCAGCGCCAGGGTCGCCAAGACGAACATCACGCTCGGTTCGTCGGTCGGGGTGTCGGGCACGATCTCGGATCGGTCCGCCACCCGGACCTACCTCCAGCGCAAGGGCGGGCGTGGCTGGGTCGACATCGCGGGCATGTCCGTGCGGAACGGTGCCTTCAGCACGACGATCACGCCCACGGGGGTGGGCATCTACTCGTTCCGCGTCCGCAGCCGCTCGGGTGCCACGGTGAGCAGCACCTTCTACCTGAAGGTCGTGGCCACCGTGGCCGATGGCACGTATCGCCTGTACATCACCGACAGCCGTGACCACTCGTGCCCCTACGGGCCCCTGGACGGCAGGACCCTCACGGTGCGAGGCGCCACCGCATCGCTGAAGGTCGGTGCGACGCTCTCGGGCCCGGTGACCCGCAGCGGATCGAACTTCACCATGTCGCTCGACTCCACCGACCCGACGTGGGTCGCCAACCTGACCATGACCGGGACGGCCAAGCCCAACGCCCTGCTCGTGGGTCGCCTGGAGTTCGGCGGGGTCTACCCGAGCGGGCAGACCGGCTGGGTGTGCGACATGCCGTTCGAGGCGCTCGGGCCCCAGGTCTCCGGCCCGTCGTGCGCCCGGTCGGTCATCGAGCGGGTGGCCCTTCCCGCCGGCTACCGGTGGGAGGACGCTGCGCCCGTCTGCACCGGCACCTGGGCGGCGGCCCGCACCCGCTACCGGAGCGACGAGGTGCCGAGCAGCGAGGTCCTGCGGTGGAACGGGAAGGCCTGGATCCTCTATCCCGGCCAGTGCACGCCCCGCTTCGAGGCCGTGATCCCGGCGGTGGTCTACCGCTATGCCTGCTGGCAGGACTGAGCGGGCCGGACGGCCGAGCCGGGTCAGCGACCGCGCCTCGCGCGCTCGAGCAGATCGCTCAGAGGTCCGGGCGGTCGATGAGGCCGCCGATGAGCTCGTCGATGACGGTGGACCACCTCGCCTCGTCCACCGGTGGGAGGTCGAGGACGCCCGCCAGGCGAGCGCCGAGGGCCACCATCGTGGAGAAGCGGGCGAGCTCGGTGGCGCCCACGTCGGCGGTCACGAGGCCCTCCCCCTGGGCCTGGTCGATGGCGGCCCCCATGGCGCCCTCGCCCTCGAGGAGCCAGCCCCGGATCATCTCGGCGATCTCGCCGTGGCGACGCGAGGCCACGATGGCCTCCACGAGGAGGGCGCCCACCGGCGACCGCGGCCGGGCGTAGGAGTTGCCGGCCCGACGCACGAAGGCGTCGAGCGACACGGGCTCGCCGTGCTCGTCGACGCCTCCGGCCAGCACGCGGAACTCGCGCTCGCCGAACTCGCGGATCACGGCGATGAACAGCTCGGCCTTGCTCGGGTAGTGGCCGTAGATGGCGCCCTTGGTCACCCCGGCGGCCGCGGCGATGCCCGAGATGCTGGCACCGTCGTAGCCCCTGGTGGCGAAGACCTCGGCCGCCGCGTCGAGCACGTCGGCTCGGGTCTGCTCCTTGGTGACCCCTGCTCTGCGTCCCACGGGTGCTCCTCACGGTCGGCCGCCGGCCGTTGGACATACTAACCGACCGGTATATAGTTGGGTCACCGGCTCGTCACGGAGTCGATCACCCACCCACGGAGGAACGATGACTGCCACCGAGCCCGCGATCTCCCACGACGAGGTCGACCTCGACGGGGTGCTGCACGTGATCGACCAGCACTCCGACGTGCTGTTCACCTGGGACTACGAGCGGAGCCGCCCCGCCCTGGTGAAGCTCTACGAGAAGGCCAAGACCTCCCAGTGGAACGCGTCCACCGACCTCGACTGGTCGACCGCGGTGGACCTCGAGAAGATCGTGGCCGAGAGCCAGGCGGCGTTCGCCGACGTGGATCCGCTGCGCACCGATCCCGACTCGCCGCTGCGGTCCTGGAGCGAGGCCCAGTGGATCGAGTTCGGCATCAACATGCAGACCTACGCCCTGTCGCAGTTCCTCCACGGCGAGCAGGGCGCCCTGATCTGCACCGGCCTCATCACCGCCACCGTGCCGTGGATCGACGCCAAGTACTACGCCGCCACCCAGGTCATGGACGAGGCCCGCCACGTGGAGGTGTTCGCGCGCTACATCGAGGAGAAGATGGGCGGCGCGTTCCCGATCAACGCCAACCTCGGCGGGCTGCTCGACGACATCGTGGCCGACAGCCGGTGGGACATCACCTACCTCGGCATGCAGATCATGGTGGAGGGCCTCGCCCTGGCGGCGTTCGGGTTCATGCAGGCCCTCACCACCGAGCCGCTGCTCAAGCAGCTGCTCCGCTACGTGATGAGCGACGAGGCCCGCCACGTGGCCTTCGGCGTGCTGTCGCTGCAGGAGTACTACCAGGAGCTCGGCGCCGCCGAGATCCGCGAGCGCCAGGAGTTCGCCTACGAGGCGGCCGTGGCCCTGCAGCGCCGGATGATGGGCCCCGACGTCTTCGCCCGCATGGGCGCCGACCCCGACGAGGTCACCCGCTGGATCGACGAGAAGGGCGACCCCGGCCAGCAGCTGTTCCAGATGATGCTGTTCTCCAAGATCGTGCCCAACTGCCGCAAGCTCGGCATCCTCGATGCCGGCGACGGCTGGCTGCGCACCAAGTTCGAGGAGCTGAACATCATCCAGTTCGAGCACCTCGTGGACACCACCGAGGAGTACGGCACCCTCGACGCCGTGGCCGCAGACCTCGCGGTGTGACGCGACGGTGGGCGGGCGAGCTGGCTACCGGGCCTCCTCGCCAGCGCCATCGGCCCGGTGCCCGAGGAGCAGCGGCGTCAGCACCTCCTGCGCGTAGCGCCGGACGTCGGCCGGGTCGTTGACGTCGAGATCCGGTCCGGGCGTGAGCAGGAACGACGCCAGCAGGCGCGCCGCCGCCAGGCCGGCGGCGTCGGGGTCCACCGGCGACGGGCTTCCCTGGCTCGCTGCATGGCGGAGCGCGGCGCCGACCGCGGCCCCACCGATCCGCAGCACCCGTGACCCGTCGAAGGCCAGCGCCGCCAGCAGCGCCTCGGGCTCGTGCTGACGGGCTCGAGCGACGAGCGGGTGGGCGATGGCGAGCCGGACCGAGGTGACGAACGCCTCGCAGAGCAGCTCGGTCGGATCGGTGGCGCCCTCGATGGACCGGCGGAGCTCGTCGGCCATGCGGTGCGCCTCGCGCTCGGCCAGCGCCACGAGCAGGCCGTCGCGGTCGGTGAAGCGCCGGTAGATCGTGGTCCGGTTGCAGCTGGCCCGTCGGGCGATGGCGTCGAGCGACAGCCCGGCCAGCCCGACGGCGGCGATCGTGTCGAGGGTCGCGTCGAGGATCGCGTGGCCGGTCGGGTCCTGGTCGGGAGGCGCGGCGCCTCCGAGCGACGAGGCGATCCGGTCCAGCAGCGCGTCGGTGCCGATCACGTCGCGTCCGGGGGGTGCATCAAACAGCTCGATCTTTGTTGCATTCGTCGCAATCCTATGTCACGCTTCGCTCCCGAGCAGGCCCGGCCGAGGGTCGAAGCCCGATCCGCAGAGGATGGCGACGTGGCCGCACCTCCCCCCTTGCATGGCTCGTCGCCTCCGCGACGGCACCGGAGCCTCGCCATCCTGGCGGTCGGTGCCCTCGCCTGCGGGGCCGCCGCGTTCGGTGCCCTCGAGGCCCGTCCCTCCGCCCGCCCGGCCGGCGCAGCCGCCCCACCGACGACGATCCCGGCCGCGGGGGCGGAGCTGCCGAGCTGGTTCACCGACGCCAAGCTCGGCATCTTCATCCACTGGGGCGTGTACTCGGTGCCGGCCTGGGCACCCGTGGGCTCCTACGCCGAGTGGTACTGGCTGTTCTCCAGCCTGCCGATCTTCCCCCAGTACCAGCACCACCTCGACACCTACGGACCCGAGGTGCGCTACGACGACTTCATCCCCCAGTTCACGGCGGAGCGGTGGGACCCGACCGACTGGATCGATCTGATCGGGGCCTCCGGGGCGAAGTACTGGGTGTTCACCACCAAGCACCACGACGGGTTCGAGCTCTGGCCGTCGTCGAGCACGGACCGCAACTCGGTGGAGCTGGGCCCGAAGCGCGACCTGGTGGGCGACCTCATGGAGGCCAACGAGGGATCCGGTCTGAAGGCCGGGCTCTACTACTCCATCCCCGAGTGGTTCAACCCTGCCCCCGTGCCGGCCCGGTACTCGGACATGTACGACGGCCTCAACGAGATCTTCGAGACGTTCGACCACCCCTTCGACCCCTACGAGCCGGACGCGCCGCCCCTCCCCTACACGGGCTACAAGCCCATCTCGGACTACGCCACCGGGCAGGTGATCCCCGACGTCACCGAGCTGGTGGACCGCTACCACCCGTCGATCCTGTGGTGCGACATCGGTGGCGACCCGGACTACTTCCAGAGCCAGCGGCTCATCGACCACTTCAAGGCCGACGGGGCGACCGCCCATCCCGAGGGCGTCGTCGTCAACAATCGCTGCGGCCTGCCCGGCGACTACGACACCCCCGAGTACCAACCCGTGCCCGACGCGCCGGCTCGCTACTTCGAGGCCACGCGAGGTCTCGGGAGCTCCTTCGGGTTCAACCGCAACGAGCAGCTCGACGACTACCTCACCGACGACCAGGTCATCCGCACGCTCATCGACACCGTCGCCGCCGGTGGCAACCTCCTCCTGGACATCGGCCCCGAGGCCGACGGCACGATCCCCCAGGTCATGCGCGACCGCCTGCTCGCCCTGGGCGCCTGGCTCGACGTCAACGGCGATGCCATCTACGCCACCGAGCCCGGTCCGGCCACGGGATCGTGCACCCAGCGATCCACCATCAGTCGGGACGGCACCGTCAACATCATCGAGCTGGGCCGACCAGCCGACGAGCTCCGCATCGAGCCCGACATCACGCTCGGGCCGGACGCACGGGTGACGCTGCTCGGTGGCGACGGCGCGCCCCTCGACACCCGGGTGGCGGACGGGCGGCTCGTGGTCTCGCTCCCGGAGGGTGCGCCCGACGGGTCTTCGAGCGCGTACGTCCTGCGCATCACCGATGCCACGGCCGCGGTCCGGGTTGGCACCTCCGCCCCCGACTGCGACCCCGAACCGACACCCACCACGACCCCCGCGACGCCCGGGACGCCCCCGACCGCCGGCGGCTCGGCGACGCCCGGCGCCGCTCGGCCCGTGGCCGGCCGCCCCACCTACGCCGGTTGATCCGATCGGTCGCGGGATCGGTCGACGTCCCCGGCCGGCATCGCTAGGGTCCGCCACAGGCCTGCAGGGGGGGGACGGCGATGCATCGACCGTTGAAGGCGGTGGGGGTGGCGGTGCTCGTGGCGGGCCTCCTGGCCGGCTGCATCCGGTTCGGGGCGCCCACCACGCACACGGTGCCGCTGGCGGCGAACGAGACGATCTCCCTCGGGGGCATCGTGGTCGGCGACGTGACCGGCGATGGGCGGTCCGACGTGCTCGCCGGCATCCAGACCCCGAGCTTCTCGTCCCGGCGCACCCAGGTGATGATCAGCTGCGGCGCCGGCTGCTCCACGGTCGGCGAGTCCCTCGCCGGCTGGCGCCCGACCGCCGCGGCCGACTTCGACGGTGACGGCATCGACGACGTGCTGGCGTCGTCGGCGCCGTACTACCAGGGAGGGTCGCGGCTGTACTTCGGGGGCGCCGCCGAGGGGAGCCGACCGGCGGGCCTGGCCCAGGACGACTGGATCCCGCTCCCCGACAGCTGGGAGTACGGGATCGGCGACCTCGACGGCGACGGCGACCTCGACCTGGTGCAGACCACCACGTTCTTCACCTACTACCTGGAGCACCGGTTCCTGCGCAACGACGGCACCGGGACCTTCGCCGACGCCGGGGTGGTCGGCAACTCCGGCCCGCTCAACGCGGGTGGCGGTGGCTACCTGATCGTCGGCGACGGCACCCGGGATCGGGTCTACAGCCGCTTCGGCGGCGAGTACGACTCCCTCCCCGCCGGCACGGTGGGAGCGGGCGACGTGGACGGCGACGGGATCGACGACCTGGTCCACTGGAACAGCACCGACGACGAGGTCACCTTCTCCAAGGGCACCGGCTCCGGCTTCACCCCGTTCCCCGACTACCAGACCATCCCGATCACGTCGCTGAGCGCCTGGCGCCTCGGCGACCTCGATGGCGACGGCCACAGCGACCTCTGGCTGTGGGACTACTACGCGAACACCGCGACCATCCTCGGTGGATCCGGGGACGGCGGGTTCCCCTACGAGCCGGTGGGGTCGGTGCCGCTCGGGTACCTCAGCTTCGGCGACCTCGACGGCGACGGACTCCCGGAGGCCGTCGGCACCACCGCCGACTCGCGAGGCATCGTGGTCCACCCCAACAGCTCGACCACCTGACCCCGAGGCGGACGAGGCCCGGGACACCCCGCGGGGGGTCCCGGGCCATCGCATGCGGTGCCGGGCGGCGGGCCCCCGACCCTTCGCAACGGCCACCGCTGCGTTCGGACGGTGACGGGATGGTGCTTCAGCTGCGTCCGAGCCGGTGGGCCAGGCCCGCGACGTCATCGGCGGTGAGGACCGAACGGGTCAGGCCCCACACCTGCTCGAACACCTCGGCCGGGGCCCCGGCCTGCATACCGCCGAGGAGCTCGCTGCGATCGTCGATGTTCATCGCCGGCAGCATCAGCGCGAGCGACCGGGCCATCTCCTCGGGCGGGATCGATCCGACGACCGCCTGGTTCATGGCGAGGCAGGCGTCGATCCCCACGGCGCCCTCGAGGGCGGGCATGACGATGCGCTCCTCGAGGTCCTGGTGCTCGAGGTAGGCCGCGGTGAACGAGGCCAGCTCCAGGTACAGCTGGTGCACGCGGAGGCGGGGGTCGCCGTCGGTGGTGCGGGCCAGCTCCACCAGCACCTCGAGGCGGCCGTCGATCCGCTCGTGGTCGGCCGCGATCTGCTCGGCGCGGGCCGGGAGGTGCTGCTCGAGGGCCGGCTGGATGTGCTCGTCCTCGTGGTGCGCGTGCGACACCAGCAGCTCCACGATGTCGTCCACGCGGTGGGCCAGGTCGGCCCGACCGGCGCGGTCGACCGGGTCCAGCCGACCGGCGGACTCGGTCGCCGCGAACAGCTCGGCCCGGATGCCCTTGTGGATGTCGCGGTACAGGTCGACGGCCACCGGCTCGAGCGCGGTCGCGGTGGTCGGGTTGGGATCGGTGATGGTCATGGGTTCCTCCGGATCGCCGCCGCCCCCGGTGGGCGGATGTCGGTCGTCCCCTGCATCGTGGAGATCTCGACGCCCGCGTGCTGCTGAATGGCTCGTGAGCGGATGCTAAGAACCGCGGCGCGATGCTAAGCAGTCGCTATCTCGGGCGAGCGGAGGGGCGGAGCGGTGCTCAGCGACGACGATCAGGCGTTCCTGGAGGGCGGCTGTGCGCTGATCATCGGGACGGTCGACCCCGACGGTGCACCGCAGGCGAGCAGGGGCTGGGGCCTCGACGTGCTCGGCGGTGGGAGCGTGCGGCTGCTCCTCGACGCTGACGACGAGCAGACCATCGCCAACGTCGCCGAGACCGGCTCGATCGCCATCACGGCCGCCGACGTGCGCACCTTGCACTCGGTCCAGCTGAAGGGATCGGTCCTCGCCACCCGGGCCGCAGCCCCCGCCGAGGTCACCCGGGCGCGCCGCTACACGGACGACTTCTTCCTCGACATCCACGAGACCGACGGGACCACCTACGAGGTGCTCGAGCGGATGGTGCCCTCGCGCTTCGTGACGTGCGACTGCCGGGTGGACGACTGGTTCGACCAGACGCCCGGGCCCGGCGCCGGTGCTCCGGTGGACCGGATCGCCCCCGCTGGCGAGCCGACGTGACCGACGAACCGTCGCTCGCCGACGTGAGCCTGTGCTGCGAGGGCGCGGTGCCCGCGGTGGTGGCCACCGCGTCGGCGAGCGGCACCCCCAACGTGACCTACCTCTCGCGGGTGCACGTGGTGGACGACGAGCGGGTCGCGCTGTCCAACCAGTTCTTCTCCAAGACGAGCCGCAACCTCGTCGAGAACCCGAGGGCGAGCATCCTGCTGCTCGACCCGACCAACTACGACCAGTTCCGCCTGTCGCTCGTGTACGAGCGCACCGAACGCCGGGGGCCCGTGTTCGAACGCCTCCGCGCCGACATCGACGCCCTCGGCGCGCTCGAAGGCATGCAGGACGTGTTCCGCCTCCGCGCCGCCGACATCTACCGGGTGGTGTCGATCGAGCGGGTGTTCGCCGACGTCCACCGTCGAGGGGTGCCGCGGCCCGACGGACCGGCACGCCGCGACGCCAGCTCGGCTGCCGAGCTGCTGGCCGAGCTCGGACGACGCCTGAGCCGGAGCACCGACCTCGACGTGGCCGTCGACGTCGCGCTCACCGGCATCGACGAGCTGTTCGGCTACCGCCACTCCTCGATGCTGCTGCGCGACGAGACCGGTGGGCGGTTGTACACGATCGCCAGCCACGGCTATCCCGCCGAGGGGATCGGTTCGGAGATCGAGGTTGGCGACGGCATCGTCGGGCTCGCCGCGCAGCGGTGCGCCCCGGTGCGCGTGGGGAACCTCCTGCAGATGGCCAAGTACTCCCGGGTCGTGCGCCAGAGCTACGAGGGACGAGGACACATCGGCCCCGGCCGCGAGATCCCGGTCCCCGACCTCTCCGGCGTCGACAGTCGCCTCGCCGTCCCGGCGATGGCGTTCGGCGAGCTGGTGGGGGTGCTGTGCGTGGAGAGCACCGCGCCGGTGGCGTTCGACGCGCTCGACGAGGCCCTGCTGACCGTGGTGGCGTCCCAGCTCGCCGCCGCGGTCGAGGGCAGCCGGGCCCGGGACACCCGCGAGGGGGCCGAAGGCCACGATGACGGGCCGCCTCCGGCGCCGCCCGCAGCAGCACCCCTTCGACGTGGCGACGAGGCTCACCTGCGGTTCTTCCCGCTCGACGGATCGACCTTCCTCGACGGGGACTACCTGATCAAGGGGGTGGCCGGCCGGCTGCTGTGGTCGCTGCTGGTGCAGCACGAGCGCGAGGGGCGCACGGACTTCACCAACCGGGAGGTCCGGCTCGACCCGACGCTGGAGCTGCCCGAGTTCCGAGACAACTTCGAGAGTCGCCTCATCCTCCTGAAGCGCCGCCTCGACGAGCGCCGGGCACCGGTCCGCATCGAGAAGACCGGCCGGGGCCGGTTCCGCCTGACGGTCGAGCGCCCCGTTCGCCTGGAGACGACGAACGACGGCGGTTCCTGACCAGCACCGACCCCGCGGACGCCACCGACTCCAGCCCGAGACGTGACGACGTCCCGAGACACCGGTGAGGGGTGTCCCGAGACATCGTCGCCGTGGTG
>JAHBSN010000007.1 GCA_019639095.1 Actinomycetota bacterium | reverse complement strand
CCAGGACGCTGGGGAGGTTCGCAATGGCTTCTCGACGGGTCTTGCCGTCCGCCCATGCCCCGTCGATCCCAACTACGTCCGCTACCCAGACGCCGGGGTCGACTTGGGTGGTTCGGTAGTGCCTTGATGCCTTCTCCACCCAGCGCCGGATGAGTCGCTCCATGACCCCCTCACCATCGCCAGACTCGCTCGGCACTTGGTAGACGATCGTCAAGGTCGGTCCGTCCTTCGCCACGTCCTTGATGACGGACAGGTCTGCCTTGTACTCAACGTCGGTCCTCGAGACAGCTAACGCTTCGCTCACCGCTTCAGCCTCCCTTGCGCAGTTCATCCGGGGACGACGTCACTACGACGTTGTTGGAGAGGACCATGTACACCGGCATCCCCTCGTTGTCGTAGATCCCGTCGAGCCGCTGCACCTTCGTCACGACTGCCTTGAACCGCAGGACCGTGCCGTCATCGAGCAGGTACTCGTTGAAGTACTCACCCTCGGTTCGGAAGTTGAGTTCGGTCGCGTCGTACTCGGTGCCGTCAGGCCCCGTGATCTTCCGCTTCTTCTCCACGGCGCGAACGCTAGCGCCGAACGCTCCGAGAAGCCTTGGCGGGGCCTCAGTGTTCACTGTCACGCCTTCCCGGTGACCTGGTCCCAGGTGAGGCGGCGACCGGCCGCCATCTCCACGACGGTGGAGAACCGGCCGAGGTCGGTGGCCTCGCGGTGGTTGAAGGTGAACACCCGCTCGTCGATGTAGCGGAACAGGTGGAAGGCCTCCACCGAGATGTAGGTGCCGTGGAGGCCACGCTTCAGCAGGGACCAGAAGTTCTCCATGCCGTTGGTGTGGACCTGGCCGTCGACGTAGTGGGTGGCGTGGTCGATGGTGGCGTGCTCGTAGTCCCGAGCGAGGGTGCGGTAGCCCGAGTGGGCGTCGGTGTAGACGGTCGCCCCAGGCTCCACCACGTCCTCCACGTGCCCGGTGAGGGTGGTGGTCTTCGTGTTCGGGACGACTCGGGCCGTGACCTCGCCGCCCCGGTTGAGCGCACCGGCCACGATCGTCTTGCCGACGAACCCGGTGCCCTTGGGCCGCTTGTTCTTGTGCATGTTGCGGGCGAGGCCCCCGATGAAGGTTTCGTCCACCTCCACGATGCCGTCGAACTTGTCGAACGAACCCGTCTGCATGGCGAGGCGGATGCGGTGGAGCATGAACCAAGCGGACTTCTGGGTGACGCCGATGGAGCGGCCGAGCTCGTGCGACGAGATGCCGTTCTTCGAGTTGGCGATGAGCCAGATGGCGCAGAGCCACTTGTCCAGACCGAGGGGCGAGTCCTCGAAGATCGTGCCGACCTTGACGGAGAACTGCTTCTTGCACGCCTTGCACTTCCAGAGGCGCCGCGTGGTCAGGAACGAGTGATCCATGCCGCCGCACTCGGGGCAGACAGGCTTGCCGTCCTCCCAGCGGAGCGACGCCACGAACTCGACGCACACGTCGGGATCGCTGAAGTAGCGGATCGCTTCCATGAGGTTGGAGGGGAGGGGCGACTTGCTCACGTAGGTGAGCGTACTACTCACCCGCTGGGTGAGTCAAGTAAGTCATTGCCCTTACGAGGGGGTGAACATCGGGCCGAACCGGGCGGTCGACCGTCTCGGTGTCGGTGGGGGTGGGTACCGTTCGCCCACCGCCCGCTCGCGCAGGGAGCCGCCCATGTCCACCCAGACGCGCACGGTCAACGACGTCGTCGAGCGCCTCCGTGCCACCCGCCGGCTCACCGAGGGGCTCGCCGCGCCGCTGGCGCCCGAGGACCAGGTGGTGCAGTCGATGCCCGACGTCAGCCCCACCAAGTGGCACCGCGCCCACACCACCTGGTTCTTCGAGACCTTCGTGCTCGGGCCCCACCTGGCGGGCTACCAGCCGGTGCACGCGGCCTACGACTACCTGTTCAACTCGTACTACGAGGCCGTCGGGCCGCGGCACCCCCGGGCCGAGCGCGGCCTGATCTCGCGCCCAACGGCAGAGGAGGTGGGCGAGTACCGCGCCGCGGTCGACCGCGCCCTGGACGACCTCATCGCCGCCCTCGACCACGATGCCCTGGCCGAGGTGGCCCCGCTCCTCGAGCTCGGCGCGCACCACGAGCAGCAGCACCAGGAGCTGCTGCTCATGGACATCAAGCACGTGTTCTCGTGCAACCCGATGCGCCCCGCCTACCGCCTGGGCACCGCACCCGTGTCGGGCCCGGCCACCGAGGCCCTCCGTTGGGTGGACGTGGCCGACGTCGGCATCGAGCGGGTGGGCGCCGACCACGACGGGTTCGCGTTCGACAACGAGGGCCCGGCCCACGACGTCCTCCTGCGCCCGTTCCGCCTGGCCGACCGGTTGGCCACCGAGGGCGAGTGGCTCGCCTTCATGGCCGACGGCGGCTACGAGCGGCACGAGTTCTGGCACGCCTTGGAGGGCTGGGACACGGTGTCGGCCCAGGGCTGGCGGGCGCCCCTCTACTGGGATCGCGATGGCGACGGTTGGAGCGTGTTCACCCTGGGCGGCACCCGTCCGGTCCTCGACGCCACGCCGGTGGTCCACATCAGCTACTTCGAGGCCGACGCCTTCGCCCGCTGGTCGGGCGCCCGCCTCGCCACCGAGGCGGAGTGGGAGGTCGCGTGCGCCCGGGTGGGTGCCGGCGAGGCCCCGAACGACCTCGGCGCCGGCGCCCTGCACCCCCGACCGGCGGACCCCGCCGTGACCGACGGCGTTCGACAGCTCCTGGGCGATGGCTGGGAGTGGACCGCCAGCGCCTACGCCCCCTATCCGGGCTTCCGGCCCGTGGCTGGGGCGATCGGCGAGTACAACGGCAAGTTCATGTGCAACCAGCTCACGCTGCGCGGCGGCGCGCCCGTGACGCCCTCGGGCCACACCCGGCCCACCTACCGCAACTTCTTCCCCGCCTCGGCCCGCTGGGCGTTCAGCACCGTCCGCCTCGCCGACGACCTCGAGCCGCCCCGCCCCTCGCGGTCCGCGGGCCGGACCGCTGCGTCCACCACCATCGACCTGACCGGCGCGGCGGCACCGCCGGTGGTCGAGCCCCGGGTCGACGTCCACCTCCACCCCGCCGACCTGGAGCGGGCGCTGCGGTCCGACGTCGCCACCGGGCTGGGCGCCACGCCCGCCACCCTCCCGCCCAAGTGGTTCTACGACGACCGCGGCAGCGAGCTGTTCGACCAGATCACCCGGCTCGACGAGTACTACCCCACCCGCCGGGAGCGCGAGATCCTCGAGCGCGAGGCGGCCACGATCGCCGAGGCGTCGGGCGCCGACACCCTGGTGGAGCTGGGCTCGGGCACCTCGGACAAGACGCGCCTGCTACTCGATGCCTTCGAGGCCACCGGGCAGCTCGAGCGGTTCGTGCCCTTCGACGTGTCCGAGGGGATCCTGCGTTGGGCGGCCCACACCATCGCCGAGCGCCACCCCGGCCTGGCGGTGCACGGCGTGATCGGCGACTTCGACCACCACCTCGACGCGCTGCCCGCCGGCGGTCGCCGCACCGTGGCGCTCCTGGGCGGGACCATCGGCAACTTCGAGCCCGCCCACCGAGCTCGCTTCCTGGCCGACCTCGCCGCCAGCCTGCGCCCCGGCGACTGGCTGCTGCTCGGCACCGACCTGGTCAAGGATCCCGAGCGGCTCGTAGCCGCCTACGACGACGACGCCGGGGTGACCGCCGAGTTCAACCGCAACGTGCTGGCCGTGCTGGCCCATCGCCTCGACGCCGAGCTCGACCCCGACGGCTGGGCCCACGAGGCCCGATGGAACGACGTCGACGAGTGGATCGAGATGCACCTGGTGGCGCGCGGGTCCCAGCAGGTGTCGGTGCCGAGCCTGGGCGTCTCCCGGTCGTTCGCCCCCGGCGAGAGCATCCGCACCGAGATCAGCGCCAAGTTCCGCCGCGAGCGCGTGGAGGACGAGCTGGCCGCCGCCGGGTTCACCACCACGCACTGGTGGACCGACGCCCGGGGCGACTTCGCGCTCAGCCTGTCGAGCCGGGCCTGACCGGACCCGGGCCGGTCAGGTCCCGGTGAAGTTGGGGGCCCGCTTCTCCTTGAACGCCCGCGGGCCCTCCTTGGCGTCGTTGGTGTTGAAGATGATCGGCTCGCCGATCTCGAGCTCCCGGGCGAGGCCGTCGGCCTCGGTCATCCCGGCGGTCTCCCGCATCGACTGGAGCACCGCCTTCACCGCGAGCGGGCCGTTGGCGGCGATCTGGTCGGCGATCTCGCGGGCCTTGGCCAACGCCTGGCCGTCGGGCACCACGTGGCCGATGAGCCCGATCTCCTTGGCCTCGGCGGCCGAGATCAGCCGGCCCGTGAGCAGTAGGTCGGCGGCGTTGGTGTAGGCGATCTGGCGCTGGAGGCGCACCGTCGACCCGCCCAGCGGGAACAGCCCCCGGCGCACCTCGGCGATGCCGAGCTGCGCCGACTCGCCCGCCACCCGGATCTCGGTGGCCTGGAGGATCTCGGTGCCGCCGGCCACGCAGTAGCCCTCCACCGCGGCGATGATCGGCTTCGACGGCCGGAAGTGCCGCAGCAGGGCCTTCCAGTGCAGGTCGGGGTCCTCGGCCATCCGGTTCATCTCCTCCTCGGAGAACCCGGTGGCCAGCGCCTTGAGGTCCATGCCCGAGCAGAAGTCGCCACCGGCGCCGGTGAGGATGCCCACGCGCAGCTCGGGATCCTCGTCGAGCAGCTTCCAGGCGTCGGCGGCGCCCACGAGCATGGTGGGGCTGAACGCGTTCTTGGCGGCGGGCCGGTTGAGGGTGACGGTCAGGACGTGGCCGTCCCGCTCGACGAGCAGGTGCGGTTCTTCGGCATCGGACATGGGCCGAACACTAGAACACGTTCCAGTTGCGGCCCGCCGTCCGACGGGCTCAGCTCCGACCCTCGCGCGCCGCCGCCTCGACCTTGGCCAGGGCGTCCACGATCCGGTCGGTCTGCGCCTGCTGCTCCACCACCAGGCGGGCCAGCCAGAACCGGAGCAGGCGGGCGAGCGAGAAGCGCAGGAACAGCCCGAGGCCCACGATGATCAGGGCCAGGCCGAACAGGCCGCCGGAGATGAGCATCGGCATCTGGTCGGCCACGTACTTCGTGCCGGCGGCGTTCCACCAGGCCACCAGGATGAGGACCACGCCGAGCACGGGCAGCGCGAGGCCGAGCTTGAGCAGCAGCGCCTCGGTGTCGCCCTTCGGCTCGGGCACGTGGAGGTCGGCCACCCCCGCCTCGAGGCGGTCCGCGGGCGAGGAGGGCGACGTGGGTTCGGTCATGGCGATGCTCCGAGGTAGGCGGCCGAGAGCTCGGCCTCGAGGTCGGCGGGGACGCCGGCGGCCACCACCTGGCCGTGCTGCATGATCACGGCTCGGTCGGCGACGCCGAGGACGGTGCGGGCGAACTGCTCCACCACCAGGATCGACACGCCCTCCCGGGCGATGCCGGCCACCAGCTCGTAGAGCTCGGCCACGATGAGGGGCGCGAGGCCCATCGACAGCTCGTCGATGATCAGGAGGGCCGGGTCGGTGGCGAGGCCGCGGGCCATGGCGAGCATCTGCTGCTCGCCACCCGAGAGGGTGCCGGCCACCTGGCCGAGGCGCTCGCCCAGGCGCGGGAACCGGGCGACGGCACGCTCGACGAGGAGCGACTCGTCGACGCCGCGGTAGGACGCCATCCGCAGGTTCTCCCGCACGGTGAGGCTGCGGAACACGCCGCGCCCCTCGGGGATGGTGCACAGCCCGAGGCGGGCCAGCTCCTCGGCCCGGACGCCGTTGACGTGGCGGCCGGCCACGTGGACGCAGCCCGACGACACCGGGTGCTGGCCGGTGGCCACGAGCAGCGTGGTGGTCTTGCCGGCGCCGTTGGGGCCGAGCAGCGCCACCACCTCACCTCGGGGGACGACCAGGTCGACGCCGTGGAGGACCTGGATGCGACCGTACCCGGCGGTCACGCCACGCAGCTCGAGCAGCGGCACCTCCGCGCCGGGTCCGGACGGGGCGGCGGCGCTCACCGGGCGGCCCCGACGTCGGTGCCCTGGCCGAGGTAGGCGTCGATGACCTGCTGGTCGGCCTGGATGACCGAGGGCGACCCCTGGGCCAGCACCCGTCCGAAGTTCAGCACGGTGATGTCGTGGCAGAGGCGCATCACGAGGGGCACGTCGTGCTCCACGAGGAGCACGGCCAGGCCATCGGCGGCGAGCTCGCCGAGGATGTCGGCGAAGCGGTCGGTCTCCTCGTCGTCGAGACCCGACGCCGGCTCGTCGAGCAGCAGCACTCGAGGCCGACAGGCGAGCGAGCGGGCGAGCTCGAGCAACCGGGCGTTGCCCGTGGAGAGGGTGTCGGCCCGGACACCCGCGAGGTCGGCCAGGCCCACGCGCTCGAGGTGCGACGATGCGGCGCGCCGCGGGTCCTCGCCGGGCACCCGGTTCAGCTCCACGGCGGTGAGCACGTTGTCGCGCACGCTGAGCGACCCGAACAGCTCCAGGCGCTGGAAGGTGCGCCCGACGCCGGCTCGGGCCCGCTTGTGCGCCGACAGGCGCGTGACGTCCTTCCCGGCCAGGTGCACCTTGCCGCGCGTGGGCGCCTGGAGGCCGGTGATCACGTTGAAGGTGGTGGTCTTGCCGGCGCCGTTGGGCCCGATGAGGCCGGTGATGGCCCCCTCGGGCACCCGCAGGCTCACCCCGTCGACCGCCATGTGGCCGCCGAAGCGCACCGAGATCTCGGTGGTCTCAAGGATCGACACGGCACCGCCCCCACGCCAGTCCGGTCTCGTCGTCCACCGCCGCCAGGTCCACCCCGGCCGCCGATGCCCCGACCGCGATCCGCTCGGGGACCATCGACGGCGCCGCGGGCGCGAGCAGGGCCAGCGCTCGCGCGGGGCCGGTGTCGCGCGGGGGTGCCTGGCCGCGCAGGCGCTCGATGGCCGCGCCCACCTGGGCCACCGTCTGGGCCACGGCCCCGTCGGGGTTGGCGGCCAGGCTGATGCCGGCGAGCCCGGGTAGGACCGTCATGAGGTTGGCGAGGGCGGGCACCGCCTCGGCGATCTCGGGGAACATGGCGAGGGCCAGTCCGCCGACCAGTGCACCCGACACGGCGGCGATGCCACCCACCACGGTGAGCAGCACGAGCGGGAGCCCGGGGAGGGCGCCGGCCAGGAGCGAGAACTGCTCGGTGCCGAGCTTGCCGCGCCACCCGCCGAGCAGCGCACCGCCCAGGCCGGCGATGGCGGCCGACAGCGCGAAGACCTCGAGCTTCAGGGCGGTGAGGTCCAGGCCCATGGTGGCGCAGGCCGCCGGGCTGTCCTTCATGGCCTGGAGGCGCCGGCCCATCGGCCCGCGCCGCAGGGCGGTGACCCCGAGGGCGAGCACCACGAACGCCACCGTGAGCAGGACCAGGTAGGACCGATCGCTCGCCGCGGTCCACGGCCCGAGGTGGAGCCGCTCGTAGGACGCGTCGCCCTGGCTGAACTCGTCGACGTTGGGGAAGACCGCCTTCTCGCAGAAGAGCGCGAAGGCGAACGTGGACAGCGCGAGGTACAGGCCCTTCAAGCGCAGGGCGGGAAGGGCCACGAGGGCGCCCACCGCCGCGCACAACGCCACCACGGCCACGAGCGCGAGCGGGTTGCCGTCGCTCCCCCACCGGTACATGACCACCGCACCGATGCCGGCGAAGGCGAGCGGGGCCAGGGAGATCTGGCCGGCGAACCCGGTGAGCGGCACCAGGGAGAGCGCCACGATGGAGAGGGCCATGCCGTAGCCGACGGCGTCGAGGGTGCGGCCCTCGAAGACGGCGGGCACCACGAGGGCCGCCACCACCAACCCGATGCAGCCCAGCACCACGGTGCGCCACGACGGATCGGGCACCGAGCTGCGATCGGGCTGGTCCCGGAACACCGAGGCCTTCTCCTGGGGCACCACCAGCAGCACCACGAACAGCATCAGGGCCGGCACGGTGTCCTTGGTGATCCAGAACGGGAGCGACTCGTCGTAGCGGCTGGCCGCCTCGCGCGACAGCCCGAGGATCACCGCGCCCACCGCCGCCATCGGCAGGCTGCGCAGGCGACCCACCATGGCCACCGCATACGCGTTGATCACGAGCAGGGTGAGCTGGGTCTGGTCGAGCTTGAGGATCGGCGCCACGAGGATGCCGGCCAGCGCAGCGAGGCTGCAGCCGAGCGCCCAGGCCAGCCCCGACACCCGGTCCGGGGACACGCCGTTGAGGGCGGCGAGCTCTCGGCTGTCGACCACGGCGCGCATGGCCACGCCGATGCGCGTGCCGTACAGCAGGATGCGCAGCCCGATGGCCACGGCGATGGCGGCCGCGAACACCACGAGCTGGTGGTACTCGATCACCACGCCGCCCAGCTCCACGGAGCGCCCGGCGAAGAACAGCGGCACGCTGGCGGTGAGCTCCCCGGGCGGCCAGATCACGGTGGCCACCTGGATGAGCGCCACCAGCAGGCCGATGGGGACCACGATCCGGATCATGGGCGAGGCATCGTGGAGCCGGCGCATGAGCAGGCGATCGATCCCCCAGCCGAGGCCCGGCGCGAAGACGAACAGCGTGAGCACCAGGGCCACCGGCACCGGCAGGCCCCACGCATCGGGCGAGCTCAGCTGCCAGTAGACGAACGCCGACACCATGGCCACCGCGCCGTGGGCGAAGTTGAAGATGCCCGAGGTGGTGTAGGTGACCACCAGCCCCGAGGCCGCCACCGCGTAGATGGCGGCGCTGGCGAGCCCCAGGACGAGGAGGCTCAGCAGATCGTTCACGAAGCCCGCGGGGCGCCCGGCGCCAGGTGGGGCATCAGCTTCCGGCCTTGGCGCCGCTGCCGTAGTCGCCGGTCAGCGGGAGGGCGAAGGCCTCGTCGCAGGTCCAGGTGCCGGCCTTCTTCGGCGTGTACCGCACCCACTTCCCGTCGACGATCTGCGAGTACATGAAGCAGGTGGCCACGTGGTTGTCGCCGGGGTCGGACCGGAAGTGGAGGCCGCCGCCGTCCCACTCCTTGACCTTCTTCAGCTCGGCGAGCACGTTGGCCCGGGTGAGGTCGTCGCCCACGGCCTTGGTGGCGGTGGCCCACAGCAGGCCCGCGGAGAACGCCTGCACGCCGAGCGACGTGGGCTCGGGCTTGCCCTTCGAGTTCACCGCGTCGTAGGCGGCGAGGTAGGCCTGCAGCGCCTTCGAGCTGCTCACCTCCTCGAAGGGCGTGGTGTTCAGCAGCACGAAGGCGCCCTCGGCCCCCGGCTCGGCCAGCATCTCGGGGTCGTAGAACTGCTGGCCCAGGTCGATCACCTCGGGGTCGACGCCCTGCACCTTCATGTCGTGGAGCATCTTCACGGTCTCCTGGGTGGAGGAGACCATCGTGAAGTACTCGACGCCTGCGTCCTTCATGGCCTTGGCCTCGGCCACGTAGTTCTCCTGCACCACCTCGGTCTGCTTGTCATAGATGAAGGTGAACCCCTCGGCCTCGTAGGCCTCCTTCACCCGGCGGGCCTGCACGTCGACCGCGTCGATCTTGCCGTGGATGATCGCCGCCTTCTTGATGGCGTCGGGGTGCTCCTCGGCCATGAACCTCGCCGGGCCCACGTTGTAGGCGTCGCTCGGGTTGGGCAGCGGCGCGACGAGGCGCTCGCTCATGCCCTTGGCGGCGGTGACGGTGTAGGCGGGCACCTCGATGAGGCCGCAGTCCACCATCTGCTGGGCGCCCTGGTTGTCGGTGACCGAGCCGGAGCCGACGATGGCGAACACGCCGGCGTCGCAGGCCTCCTTGGTGGCCTCGAGGTGGCTGAAGAGCTTCGAGTCGATCTTGGTGAGCTCGAGCTTGCGCCCGTTGATCCCACCGAAGCCGTTGCAGAAGTCGACGAAGGCCTGCATGGACTCCTCGATGCTGGCGGTGGGCACCTTCACCACCGCAGCTCGGTCCGAGATCACCGCGATCTTGATCGTGTCGGCGCTGACGCCGGGGTCGGTGCTGTTGGGCTTGGCCGGCGCGCCGCCGCCCTCGGCCTCGCCGCAGGGCACGGGCAACGTGCCCACCTTGGGGCCGGTGTCGCCCTCCCCCTCGGTGATGCCGGCGCCGGAGGTGCCCGAGCCGGCGGGGGTGGTGACCACGGCCCCGCCGCCCGTTCCCGCGCCGCTGGCCAGGTCGTCCTCGCTCAGGCGGCTGCCGCAGGCGGCCACCACGAGGGCGAGGGCGCAGAGGAGCGCGGTGGATCGGATCTTCACAGGATGTCCCCCTCGATCAGGCGCCGGATGGTAGCCCCCGCCTACGGCGCGGCCAGCAGCGCGCCCAGGCGCCGCAGGTGGGCGGTGCCGCCACCCAGGCTGAGCTCCACGTGCTTGGCCCAGCGGAACGTCCGGTGCACGGGGTAGTCGGTGTCGACGCCGATGCCGCCGTGGAGGTGCTGGGCGGCGTGGACCACCCGGTGCGCCCCCTCGGCGGCCCAGAACTTGGCGATGGCCACCTCCTCGCCGGCGGGCACGCCCTCGGCGAGGCGCCACGCGGCCTGGCGCGACGTGAGGCGGACGGCCTCGGTGTCGATGTAGGCGTCGGCGGCGCGGTGCGCCACGGCCTGGAAGGTGGCGATCGGGGTGTCGAACTGGCGCCGGTCGCTGGTGTAGGTGGCGGTGAGGCGGGTGGCCGCCTCGCAGACGCCGGCCTGCACCGAGCAGTACGCGGCCACGGCTCGCTCGGTGGTCCAGTCGACCACCTCGGCGCCGCCGTCGACCGTGCCGAGCACGTCGGCCGGACCGACCCGGACGCCCTCGAGGGCCACGGTGGACAGCGGCTCGAGGTTGGACGAGCGGTTGCGCTCGAGGGACACGCCGTCGGCCGCCGGGTCGACGAGGAACACGGTGGTGGCCCCGTCGCCCGTGCGGGCCGGCACGAGGATGCGCTGCGCCAGGTGGGCGGCCGGAACCAGCGGCTTCGAGCCGGTGAGCAGCCACCCGGCGCCGTCGGGCTCGGCCACGGTGGCCGGCACCGCCGGGGGCAGGGCGTCGCCGCCCTCGCCGAGCGCGGCGGTGAGGACCACGTCGCCGGCCACCACGCCGGGGAGCAGCGCGGCCTGCTGCTCGGCGGTGCCGAACCGCGCCACGGGCAGCGCGCCGAGGACGAGGGTGGGCAGGAGGGGCAGCGGGGCCACGGTGCGGCCCACCTGCTCGAGGATGAGCGCCAGCTCGAACAGGCCGTAGCCCCCGCCGCCGTGCGCCTCGGGCACGGCGATGCCGAGGAGGTCGGCCTTGGCCAGCTCGGCCCAGGTGTCCCGGGCGAACCAGTCGTCGTCCTGTTCGAGCTCCTTCAGACGTTCGGGGGTGAGCTGCTCGCCGAGGATGCGCCCGGCCAGGTCGGCGATGGCGGCCTGCTCGTCGGAGAGTGCGAAGTCCATGGTGGTGTCCCTACATGCGGGGCATGCGGGGCATGCCGAGGCCGAACATGGCGATGAGATCGCGCTGGATCTCGTTGACCCCACCGCCGAAGGTGAGGATGAGGGTGCCCTGGGCGCCGCGGTTGAGCCGGGCGCTGAGCGCGGCGGCCGGCGACCCGTGGGCGAGGACGGCGTCCTGGCCGACGACCTCGCCGAGCAGGCGGTAGGCGTCGGTGAAGAACTCCGTGCCGAACACCTTGATGGAGCTGGCGTCAGCCGGGTTGACGTGCTCGCCGGCCGCCTCGAGCGCCGCCACCTTCCAGTTGAGCAGCGTGAGGTACTCGATGCCGGCGCGCACCCGGGCCAGGTTGAGCTGCACCCACTCCTGGTCGATCACGCGACCACCGCCGGGGGCGTCGGTCTCCCGGGCCCAGGCGAGCACGTCCTCGTAGTTCTTCTCCATCATCCCGGGCGGGGCGAGGCCCACCCGCTCGTAGTTGAGCTGGTTGACGATGAGGTTCCAGCCACCGTGCAGCTCGCCGATGATGGCGCTGTCGGGCACCCGCACGTCGTCGTAGAACGTGTTGAACGTGCTGGCGTTCACCATCGTGGAGATCTTCGAGTACGAGTAGCCCGGGTCGGTGGTGGGCACGGCGAAGATCGTGATGCCCTTGTGCTTGGGAGCGTCGGGGTCGGTGCGGGCGGCGAGCCACACGTAGTCGGCGTAGCTGGCCAGCGACGTGTAGATCTTCTGGCCGTTGATCACCCACTCGTCGCCGTCCTTGACGGCCTTGGTGGTGAGCGACGCCAGGTCGGTGCCGGCCGAGGGCTCGGTGTAGCCGATGGAGAAGTGCAGCTCCCCGGCCAGGATGCGAGGCAGGAAGAAGTCCTTCTGCTCCTGGTTGCCGAACTGCATGATCGTCTGGCCCACGGTGTTGATCGACAGGAACGGCGTGGGGGCCCCGGCCCGCCACGACTCGTTCATGAAGATGAACTGCTCCACCGGCCCGAAGCCCCGGCCGCCGTACTCGGTGGGCCAGCCGGCGCCGAGCCAGCGGTCCCGCCCCATCTGGCGCACCGCCTCCAGGCAGGCCGGGCTGCCGGTCTCGCCCGCCGACGCATCGGCGAGCACCTCCGGGGTCATCAGCTCGGCGAAGTAGTCCCGCAGCTCCTTGCGGAGCGCTTCCTGCTCGGGCGTGTACGCGATGTGCACGACGACTCCTGACGGTCCCTCAGAAACGAGAACACGTTCTAGCAGGTGCCCCGCCGCGGCCGTCCGGCGCCGCCTGACCGGGCGGGCGAGCCGTCCGGTCAGGTGGCCGTGGCGAGCGAGCGACAGGTGGCGGCCACGGCCGGGCCGAACGAGGGCTTGGCGCACCAGGTGTGGCCCTCGTCGTACTGCTCCACGATGGCGTGCGGGATGGCCAGCAGGAGCCGCAGCTGCTCCTGGGCCGGCACCGCCTTGTCGTGGGTGGTGACCATCAGCGTGGTGGGGACGTCGACCGTGTTGAGCCACCCCCGGCTATCGAAGTTGGTCACCGCGGCCAGCGCCTCGGCCACCACCCGAGGATCGTGGCGGCGCATCTCGGCCGACGCCCAGCGGGTGAGGCTGTCGGGCCGGGCCCGCACGGCCGGGGGCACCTGGCGCTGGAACGCCGCCACCGGGATGCGGGTGGCCAACTGGCCCACGCGGGTGGACCCGGCCACCGCCGACACGGCGGTCACGAACATGAGCCGCTCCCGGACGCCCGGCACGAACCGGTTGCTCGTGGCGATGAAGGCCAGCGCCGACACCTTCTCCGGGTGGCGGTGCCAGAGGAGCTGGGCGATGGGCCCGCCCATCGAGTAGCCGACGGCGATCGCCCGGTCGATGCCGAGCACGTCCATGAGGGCGGCCACGTCGTCGGCGCAGTCGGCGAGGCGGAACCGGCTCCACGATCGGATGCCGCGCCCGTGGCCCCGGTGGTCGATGGCGACCACCCGGAAGTGGTCGGCCAGCGGCTCGAAGGCCTGGAACCAGTTGAGCCCCCCGCTGGCGATGAGGCCGTGGAGCAGCACCACGGTGGGCGCACCCGGCGGGCCGGCCACCTCCCGCACGAACGTGGTGCCCCGGCCGGGGAGCTCGACCCGCCGCCCGAGCGGGATGGGCGGCCCGCCCGGTGCGTCGGGGGCCACTTCTTGGGTCGCGGCGGTCACGGGTCCACAATATGACGACCCGTCAGATCTTGGAGGCCATCCGGTGCCCGACCACCCCACCCGCGACGACATCGATCTCGTGAGCGGCGCGTTCTGGGGCCGGAACCCCCACGACGCGTTCACCTGGATGCGCGCCAACGCGCCCGTCTACTGGGACGGCCAGGCGTGGGGCATCGCCCGCTACGCCGACCTCAAGGCCATCTCGAAGGACCCGGCCACGTTCTCCAACGCCAGGGGGATCCGGGCCGACGCCGACGCCATCCCGATGATGATCGACATGGACGACCCCGAGCACCTGCGGCGCCGCAAGCTCATCAACAAGGGGTTCACGCCGGCCCGGGTGCGCGAGCGCGAGGACGAGGTTCGCCAGGTGTGCGACCAGATCATCGACCGGGTGGCCGAGCGCGGCGAGTGCGACTTCGTGTGGGACATCGCCGCCCCCCTGCCGCTGATCATGATCGGCAACGACCTCGGCGTGGCCCCCGAGGACCGCAACCAGCTCCTCACCTGGAGCGACGCCATGCTCACCGCCCTCACCGGCGACCCCGACTCGATCGGGCCGGCCACCGAGGCGTTCATCGGGTACACCGAGTACGCCGGCGGCGTGATCGCCGACCGCAAGGCCGAGCCCCGAGACGACCTCATGAGCGTGCTCTGCCACGCCGAGGTCGACGGCGACGTGCTGAGCCACGACGAGCTGGTCCACGAGTCGCTGCTGATCCTGATCGGGGGCGACGAGACCACCCGCCACGTCATCTCCGGCGGCGCCTGGCAGCTGCTCGCCGACCGGCGCCAGTGGGACCTGCTCGCCGCCGATCCGGCCAAGCTCACCGTCGGCATCGAGGAGATGCTGCGGTGGGTGACGCCCATCAAGAACATGAACCGCACGGCCACGCGAGACGTGGTGGTGGGCGACCAGCAGATCCGCGAGGGCGACAACGTGCTGCTGCTGTACCCGTCGGCCAACCGCGACGAGGACGTGTTCGACGACCCCTTCCGGTTCGACGTCGAGCGCACGCCCAACGACCACGTGGCGTTCGGGTTCGGCACGCACTTCTGCCTGGGCAACAGCCTGGCCCGCCTCGAGCTGCGGGTGATGTTCGAGCAGCTGCTGGCCCGGCTGCCCGACCTCGAGCTGGTGTCCCCGGAGGAGCCCGCCTACCGGGCCGCCAACTTCGTGTCGGGCTACGAGTCGATGCCGGTCCGCTTCTCGCCCGTCGCACCGGCGGGAGCCTGAGGTGGCGGCGAGCGACTCGGTCCGGGTCGAGGACCGCGGGCCCGTCCGCATCGTCACCATCGACCGCCCCGAGGTCCGCAACGCCGTCGACCGGCCCACCGCCGACGCACTCGAGGCCGCCTTCGCCGCGTTCGACGGGGACGACGACGTCGCGGTGGCCGTGCTCACCGGCGCCGGCGGCACGTTCTGCGCCGGGGCCGACCTGAAGGGCATCAGCGAAGGCCGGGGCAACCGCGTCCTCGAGGAGGGCCCGGGCCCGATGGGTCCCACCCGGATGCTGCTCACCAAGCCGGTGATCGCGGCCGTGGAGGGCCACGCCGTGGCCGGTGGGCTGGAGCTGGCGGTGTGGTGCGACCTGCGCGTGGCGGCAACCGACGCCACCTTCGGCGTGTACTGCCGGCGCTGGGGCGTGCCGCTGGTGGACGGCGGCACCATCCGACTCCCCCGCCTGGTCGGCCACAGCCACGCGCTGGACCTGATCCTCACCGGTCGCGGGGTGTCGGGACCCGAGGCGCTCGCGATGGGGCTGGCCAACCGCCTGACCGAGCCCGGCGGGGCGCTCGACGGCGCCGTGGAGCTGGCCGCCCAGATCGCCGCCTTCCCCCAGGTGTGCCTGCGCAACGACCGGCTGTCGTCCTACGAGCAGTGGTCGCTCGACCTCGACGACGCACTGCGCACCGAGTACCACCACGGCACCGAGACGCTGGCGAGCGGCGAGGCCGTGGAGGGCGCCACCCGGTTCCGCGACGGCGAGGGCCGCCACGGACGCTGAGCGCCACCGGCCTCGGCGACCGACCTCGGTCGCTCCGTCTGAACACTGTTAAGCTGAGGCGGATCCACCTCGCCGCCCCCAAGGAGCACGTCGTGAACGGCCCTGCCACCCTCGTCGGCCACGTGACGAACCAGGAGCACCAGCCCGACCTCGAGGGCAACCTGTTCCCGGTCAGCGAAGAGGTCGACGACGTCGCCCTCGAGGTCACCGGCCACTTGCCCGCCGGCCTGCGCGGCGCGTTCGTGCGCAACGGCCCCAACCCGGCCTTCCAGCCGATCGGTCGCTACCACATGTTCGACGGAGACGGCATGCTGCACGCCGTCACCTTCGCCGACGATGGCGCCTCCTACCGGAACCGCTGGATCCGCAGCCGAGGGCTCGAGGCCGAGGCCCGGCTCGGCCACGCCGTCTACCCCGGGCTCGGCGACGTCATGAACTTCCCCGACGCGTCGCTGGTGGGCGATGCCGGCCCGGTGAAGAACCCGGCCAACACCCACATCGTCCGCCACGCCGGCCGCTACCTGGCGCTGTGGGAGGGCGGGCCGCCCACCGAGGTGACCGCGTCGCTCGACACCGTCGGTGAGTACGACTTCGACGGCGCCTTCCACGGGGCCATGACGGCCCACCCCCGCCTCGACCCCCGCACCGGCGAGATGTTCTTCTTCTCGTACTCGGTCTTCGAGCCGATCATCCGCTACTACGTGGTCGACGCCGCCGGGAAGTTGGTCCACCGCGCCAAGCTGCCCATCCCGGCGCCGGTGATGATGCACGACTGCATCATCACCGAGGACCACATGGTGTTCCTCGACTCGCCGATCGTGTTCGACGTCGCCAACCTGGGCAAGGGCCCCATGGTGCAGTGGCGTCCCGACAACGGCACCCGGATCGGGGTCATGCCGCGGCTGGGGACCGCCCCGGAGGTGCGCTGGTTCGAGATCGACCCGGGCCACGTCCAGCACTTCTGGAACGGCTGGGCCGACGGCGACCGGATCGAGTTCTCCGGCACGCGCTTCGAGCACCCGAACTTCGGGATCGACCCGACGGCACCCATCGACGAGCGGGCGAACGACGACGACCCGCCCTACCCGGCGCGCTTCTGGGTCGACCTCGCCGCGGGCACCGCCGGCTGGGAGCAGATCGACGACCTCGGCGGCGACTTCTGCCGCTTCAACGACGACTACGACGGCGTCCGCTCCCGATACCACTACATGTCGTCGGCCATCGCGCCCGACCGTCGCCTCGGCGACTTCGACAGCATCGTGGCCTACGACGACCGGACCGGTGCCCGCCAGGTCTGGAGCGCCGGACCCACCGGCCACGTGGGCGAGAGCGTCTTCGCGCCGGACCCGCAGGGCTCCGCCGAGGACGACGGATGGCTGATCAACGCGGTCTACGACTCGGCCACCGAGCGCACCGACGTGTGCATCCTCGACGCTCGCGACGTGGCGGCCGGCCCGATCGCCCGGGTGCACCTGCGCCACCGGATGCCGTTCGGGTTCCACGCCAACTGGTTCGCCGCCGACGCCTGAGCGCTGGCCACCGGCCGCCGGCTGCGGCCCGCCCGGCTGCGGTCAGCCGCCCGTGGCCTCGAAGCCCTCGGCCGCGGCGGCCTGGGCCCAGCGGTAGTCGGCCTTGCCCGCGGGCGAGCGCACCACGCGGTCGACCACCACGAGGCGCTTGGGGATCTTGAAGCCGGCGAGGTGGGCGCGGGCGTGCTCGCGCAGGTCGTCGAGGCTCGGCGGGGCGTCGGCGTCGGCCGGCTCCACCACGGCGGTGACCGCGCTGCCCCAGCGCTCGTCGGGCGTGCCCACCACGAGCACGTCGGCCACCGAGGGGTGGTCCACCAGGACCGACTCCACCTCCTCGGGGAAGACCTTCTCCCCACCCGTGTTGATGCACAGCGAGCCCCGGCCGAGCAGCTGGATGGTGCCGTCGGGCTCCACCGTGGCCAGGTCGCCGGTGAAGCAGTAGCGCTGCCCGTCGACCTCCACGAAGGTCTCGGCGGTCTTGGCGGGGTCGTTGAGGTAGCCGCGCGGCAGGCGCCCGGCGTTGGCCACCCGGCCGATCACGCCGGAGCCGGGCGCCACGGGGCGCAGGTCGTCGTCGAACACGCCGGTGAGCGGGCCGGGGGCGAAGCGGGCCAACCCGGTGATGGGGTCGCCGGCCTGGAGGCGCTGCGAGCCCTGCACCCCGCTCTCGCTCGACCCGAAGCCGTCGACGATCGCCCGCCCGGGGAACAGCTCGGCGAGGCGGGTCTTGAGCGACGGCGACATGGGCGCGCCGCCGTTGGAGATGGCGAACAGGTTGGCCACGTCCCAGCGGTCGGGCTCGGCCTCCCAGGCCTCCACCAGCGGGCGGCCCACGGCGTCGCCCACCACCGTGAGGGAGTTGACGCCCTCGTCCACCACGGCCTGCCAGACGGTCGGTCCGTGGAGGCGACCGGGCATGAGCACGGTCTTGCCGCCCGCCAGCAGCCACGACCAGGTGGTCCACTGGGCGGCGGCGTGCATGAGCGGCGCGAGGGGCAGGAACGAGAAGGCGGGCACGATGCGCTCGAGCAGCTGGCCGGGCTCGTCGACCGGGCCCGAGAGGCGCATGGGGTCGCCACCGCCGATGCACGCGAAGAAGGCGTCCTCCTGGCGCCACTGCACGCCCTTGGGCCGCCCTGTGGTGCCGCCGGTGTACATGAGGTACTCGTCGTCGCCGCTGCGGCCCGGGGTCGCCACGGGATCGGGCGACGACGCGGCGAGGGCGTCCTCGTAGGTCGTGGCCCCCGGGAGGTCGGCCCGATCACCCTCCACCGTGGCGGGGTCGGGGTCGTCGAGCACCAGGAGCGTGCGCAGGTGATCGACCCCGCCGGGCACGGTGGCCACCGCACCGGTGAGCGTCTCGTGGACGAGCAGGGCCACCGCGCCGGAGTCCGCGATCAGGAAGCCGAGCTCCTCGCCGGTGTAGCGGTGGTTCATGTTCACCGGCACGGCGCGCAACGAGAAGGCGGCGATCATGGCCTCGAGGTAGCCGGCGTCGTTGCGCAGGAACAGCCCGATGCGGTCGCCCGGTCCCACCCCGGCGGCGCGCAGGTGGTGGGCCAGCCGGTTGGCCCGCTCGGCGAGCTGGGCGTAGGTGCGCCGCTGCGGGCCGCACACGAGCGCCTCGCGATCGGACACCAGCGGCCAGACGGCCTCCCAGAGGTCGGCGAAGTTGTACGAGGCGGGGGCCGCGGCGTCGTTCATCGGGGACACTGTGGCAGAGGGCGCCTCAGGCGGGCGGCCGGCTGAGCGCCTCGGCGTTGTCGCGCATGATGAGGCGCACCTCGTCGTCGGAGAACCCCTCCAGGTCGTCGACGAACGAGCGCGGGTCGGCCAGGCCCTCGGCGTGGGGCCAGTCGGAGCCGAACAGCACGTGGTCCGAGCCGATGGCGTCGGCCAGGTGCCGGATGTCGTCCTCGTAGTACGGGGCCACCCAGACGTTGCTGCGGAGCCGGGCCACCGGGTCGGCGGCGAACGCGCCCGGGGTCATCGACCAGGCCTTGCCCAGCTTCTTGATGAGCGGGTGCACCCACTCCGAGCCGCTCTCGATCGTGGCCACCCGCAGCGACGGGAAGCGGTCGAACACGCCGTGGCAGATCAGCGCGGCCACGGTGTCGCTGATGGCGCGGTCGGAGGTGAGCAGGCCGTAGAGCGGCGTGCGACGGAACGCCTCGAACTCCGCCGACTCGCCCCAATCCACCACGTAGCGGCCGTAGCCGGCCTCGCCCGAGTGGTAGGCGACGGTGACGCCGGCGTCGGCCAGCACCCTCCACATCGGGTCGTAGCGGGCGTCGCCGGGCGAGCGACCGCCGGTGGGCGCCATCACCGGACCGGCCCGCATCACCACCACGCGGGCGCCGCCGGCCACCGCCCAGCGCGCCTCGTCGAGCGCCTGGTCGGGGTCCAGCAGGGTGAGGTACGGGGCGCTGAAGATGCGCTCCTGGTAGTGGAGGCCCCAGTCGTCGTCCACCCAGCGGTTGAGGGCGCGGAAGGCGGCGTGGGCGGCGTCGGGGTCGCCGATCAGCGCCTCCTCCATGCCCACACCCAGCGTGGGGAACATGAAGCAGCCCTTCATGCCCTGCGCGTCGAGCACCTCGATGCGGGCATCGCGGTTCCGGTACGCAGGGCTGATGGGCTCGAGCTGGCCGAACGCGCCGCGGATGTCGTCGGCCGGCGACCGGCCGCGGAAGTAGTCGTCGAGGCAGCCGGGGCGGGCCACCGGGTCGAACTGCGGGTTCGGGATGAAGCGGTTGATGCGCCCGCCCACCACCAGGCGGGTGCGCCCGTCGACCTCGGCCCACTGCATGGCGCGCTTGGCGAACTGCGGCTCGAGGTGGCGGGTGAAGGCGTCGGTGGCCTCGTAGTAGTGGTTGTCGGCGTCGAAGATCTCGTAGTCCACGGTGGTCACGGCGGGTCCCCCTGCATCGGGTAGGCGCTAATCTGACGGTCCGTCAGAAATCGGCGCACGAAACGAGAACGTGTTCTCGTTCCACGGTACCCCCGCGTGCCCCGCCACACCACGAGGTCGAACCCATGGCAACCAGCTCCGCTCCCCTGGCCGGCGTCCGGATCATCGAGAGCTCGATGCTCGGACCCGCCGCCATCACCACCCACCTGGCCGACCTCGGCGCCGAGGTCATCAAGGTCGAGAGCCCCTCGGGCGACTACATCCGCCAGATGACCTGGCCCATCGTGGAGGGCGACTCGCTCATGCACCTCCACGTCAACCGGGGCAAGCGCTCGCTGGTGCTCGACCTGCGCAAGCCCGAGGCCGTGGAGACCTACCTCGCCCTCGTGAAGGACGCCGACGTCGTCATCGAGGCCATGCGCCCCGGCGGGCTCGAGCGCCGCGGTCTCGGCTACGAGAAGCTGCGCGAGGTCAACCCCCGCATCGTGTTCGCCACCATCTCCGGCTACGGCATGACCGGCCCATACGCCGACCTGCCCAGCCACGGCGTCGCCTACGACGTGTGGGCCGGCCTGGTGAAGCCCGAGATCACCGACGACGGCTTCGCCGCCATCCCCGAGCACCCGTCCATGGGCATCCACGCCGGGCCGCTGTTCGGCGCGCTCGGCGTGCTGGCCGGCGTCATCCGCGCCCGCGCCACCGGGGAGGGCTGCCGCATGGAGATCGCCCAGAGCGACGCCGCCGCGGCCATGGACTGGCTGCGCAGCGAGACCTGGAAGGCCTACGAGCGGCCCGAGTCCGAGGTCACCGGCAACGCGTCGGACGACTACGTGCGCCGCGCCCCCGGCACCGCCGGCATGCGCGACGGCGTCCGCTACCAGTTCTACGAGGCCTCCGACGGGCGCTACGTGCTGCTGCAGGCCTCCGAGCGCGAGTTCTGGGAGAACTTCTGCAAGGGCGTCGGGCGACCGGAGCTGTTCGAGGCCAACCCGGGCGCCAAGTTCGCCGACCACGCCGTGGGCAACGTGCAGCTGCGCCGCCAGCTCCAGGAGATCTTCCTGACCAAGACCGCCAAGGAGTGGGTGGACCTCGGCCTCGAGATCGAGGTGCCCATCATCAACGTCAACACCCCGCAGACCCTGGCCGACGACCCCCAGTTCCAGGACCGCTTCCCGTGGATCCCGGCGTCGCGGCTCGGCGCCGACCAGCTCCCGTCGCCCATCAAGTACCTCGACGTCGACGTGCCACTGCCCACCAGGGCGCCCACCGTCGGCCAGCACACCGAGCAGGTCCTCCACGACGTGCTCGGCTACGACGACGCCAAGATCGCCGAGCTGCGCGAGAGCGGCGCGCTGGGCTGAGCGGTCGACCGGGCCGCTCGGCCCGGCCCTTCGCCGACCTCGACAGAACAGGTGTTCGCCCCTAGCCTGGCGGCGTGACCTCCACCCCGGCCGCTCCCCCGGCGATGGCCTGGCAGGGCTCCCTGCTCGGTGCGGGTGACCCCGCGCCCGATCGCTCCTTCGCCCGATGCCGGCGGGTGGCGCTCGACGACGAGGCGTGGGTCGACGTGGTGCCGGGCTGGCTGTCGGGTGCCGACACCCTCTTCGCGCACCTCGTCGATTCGGTGCCGTGGCAGGCCCACGAGGTGCCGATGTACGAGAACGTGGTGACCCAACCGCGCCTGTCGGCGTGGTGGGGTGCGGCCGCCGCCGGACCGTGGCCCGACCACATCGCGCCCATCGCCGAGGCGTTGGGCGAGCGCTACGGCGTCGAGTTCGACTCGCTCGGAGCCAACCTCTACCGGGACGGCCGGGACAGCGTGGCCTGGCACGGCGACCGCGTGTACCGGGAGCAGGACCGGGCGCTCGTCGCCGTGCTCACGCTCGGCACGGCGCGCCGGTTCCTGCTGCGACCCAAGGGCGGGGGCCGCTCGGTGAAGCTGTGCCCGGCGCCCGGGGACCTGCTCGTGATGGGCGGCACCTGCCAGCGCACCTGGCAGCACTCGGTGCCCAAGACCGCGGTGCCGGTGGGCCCGAGGTTGAGCGTCACCCTCCGCCACCGCGAGCCCCTGGCCGCCTGATCCCTTGTAGGAACGCATGATCGCCTTGTACCCTGAGGCCATGTCCGTGGCGACCTACCGCGTGTCCGACCGAGGCCAGATGGCGCTGCCCGCCGGCACCCGGCGGCGTTGGAACCTGTCCGAGGGAGGAGCGGTCGACATCGTCGACCTCGGTGATGCGCTGGTGATCGTGCCGGCCGAACGCGGCGGGCTCCGGGCCCTGGTGCGATCGGCCCTCGACGAGGCCGGCGGGTACGCCGCGCTCGCCACGTCCGTGGGCGTCGAGGAACCAGACCTGGCGTGAGCGTCGTCCTCGTCGACGACCACCTCCTGCTGCGGATCCTCCTCGACGACGAGCCGCCGTCGCTGCGCACCGCCGACGACTCGATCGCCACGACCGGGCTCTGGTACCACCGCCTCTGTCGAGCGCTCGGCGACGGGGCCGTGGTCGGCGCCCTGTCGAGGCGGCTCGGGGCGGTCGACGAGTCGATCGCCGCCGACGTGCTCGGCGCGGTGGTGGACCTGCCGGAGTCGATCGGTCTCGTGTCGTTGCGGGACCTGGGCTGGGACATGGGCACCCTCCTCCGGCGCGGCTGCCGGCTCAACCTCCTCGGGCTCGAGGCGCTGGCCGCGGCCCGTCACCTCGAGGCGACGATCCTCGTGGCCGAGGTCGACGACAACCTCGCGCTGCGCGAGGCCGCCGAGATGGTCGGAGTGGCCACCCGAGTCGTCGCCGGCTGAGGGCCGGTCGCCTCAGGGCTGATCGGCGGCGGCGGTGAACTCGTCGATGCGGGCGGTGAGGACGTCGAGGCTGGCGGTCCAGAAGGCGACGTCGGCCACGTCGATGCCGAACCGGGCGGCGAGGGTGGCGGCGTCGCCCAGGCCGGTGGCCGAGAGCAGGTCGTCGTAGCCGGCGCGGAAGCGCTCGGGGTCGCGCTGGAACTCGGCGTAGAGGCCGATGCCGAACAGCAGCCCGAAGGTGTAGGGCCAGTTGTAGTAGGCGGTGTAGTAGTGCCCCTTCACCGCCCACATGTCGCGGTGGCGGAACGCCGGGTCCACGCCGGGGCCGTAGGTGGCGGCCTGGGCCTCGAGCATCAGCTCGCGCAGGCGGTCCACCGACAGCACGCCGTGCTCTCGCTCGGACGAGAGCGCCCGCTCGAAGAGGAACCGGGAGTGGATGTCGACCACCACCTGGCAGGCGCCGGCGAGGTCGCCGTCGAGCAGGGCCAGTCGACCCCCGGCGTCGTCGCCCACCGCCGCCAGCCCGGCCTGCACCATGATCGTCTCGCAGAAGATGCTCGCCGTCTCGGCCAGGGCCATGGGGGTGTTGCGCTGCATGGGCGTGCGATCGCCCAGGTTGACGTTGTGGTAGGCGTGGCCGAGCTCGTGGGCCAGGGTCTGCACCGAGTCGAAGCTGCCGTCGAAGTTGCACAGCACCCGGCTCACCCCGCCCTGCACGCTCATGCAGAACGCCCCGCCCACCTTGCCGGCACGGGGGCCGGCGTCGATCCAGGCCTCGTCGACCGCCGTGTCCACCAGCCGGGCGAGGCGGGGCGAGTAGGTGGCGAAGGCGTCGCGCACCGATGCCGTGGCCTCGGGCCAGGCGAAGCGGCGGGGGCTGCCCACCGGCGCGATGAGGTCCCACCAGGGCAGGCCGTCGGCGTGGCCGAGCAGCGCGGCCTTGGCGCGCAGGTAGCGGTGCCAGTGCGGGAGCGACGCCACCACCGCCTCCTGCATGGCGGCGAGGATCTCGGGGGTGACGCCGTTGTGCTCGAGGGCGGGATCGAGCGAATCGGTCCAGCCGCGGCGGCGGTTGAGGGTGTTGGCCTCGCCCTTGAAGGCGTTGAGCGCGGTGGCGAGCGGCACGGCCACGGTGTCCCACGCCTCGAGCTCGCCCTCGTAGGCGGCGCGGCGGCGGGCGGCGTCGGGGTGGGTGGCGAGCCCGCGCACCACGCTCATGGGAAGGGTCTCGGGCTCGGCGCCCGGCACGGCGACGGTGGCGGTGAGGCGCGCGGTGAGGTCGGCGTGGAGCTTGGCCCAGGCCCGGCCACCGGTGAGGGCCAGCTCGGAGGCCAGGTCCTCCTCGGCCTCGCTCATCTGGTGTTGCGCGGCTCGCGCGCCGCGCACGAGGGCGTAGGCGTGGTCGGCGGCCTCGGTGCTGCGGGCGGTGACCTCGGCCAGGTCGAGGCGGGCGAGCCACGCGTCGAAGCGGTTGTCGAGGGTGGCGAAGGGAGCCGTGTCGGCCTGGTAGCGGCTCTGGGCGCCGGAGGCCTCATCGTTGCGAGCGTCGGTGGTGGTGTGGGCGTAGAGGTACGAGCCCACCAGGCGCATCTGGGCGAGGAGCTGGTTGAAGGCGGGCACCACCTCGTCGACCGCCGCCACCACCTCGTCGGTGGTGGGCAGCGGGTCGCCGCCGCGGATGCCCAGCTCGTCGAACCGCGCCTGCAGGCGGGCGATCTCGCCGGTGACCTCCTCGTGGGCCACGGCGAACTGGCGCGAACCGATCGACGGGAAGAACGGCGTGACGTCCCAGCGGGGCAGGTCGTCGGCGTCGGGTTCGGTGGGCTGCTCGACGGTGGTCACGACGGTTCCTCCAGGTCGCCCGGGTCGTCGGGCACGTCCACCGCGTGCTGCTGGAGGGCGGTCAGCGGCACGAGCTCGAGCACGGCCTCGTTGGTGGCGGCCAGCACCACGGGGGCGGCCACCCCGGCGTCGTAGGCCAGCGCCCAGTTGCGGGCGGTGACGCACCACCGATCGCCGGGCACCAGGCCGGGGAAGCGGTACTGGGGCATGGGCGTGCTCAGGTCGTTGCCGATGCTGCGCTGGTGGGCCAGGAACTCGGCGCTCACCACCGCGCAGATCGTGTGGCTGCCCTGGTCCTCCGGGCCGGTGGCGCAGCACCCGTCCCGGAAGAAGCCGGTCATGGGGTCGGTGCCGCAGGGCTCGAGGGGCCTGCCCAGCACGTTGCGCTCCGCTCGTGGTTCGGCCATGGCGACCGAGTATCGCAGCCGCCCCGCCCGATCCCGCCCGAACCGCACGCGCATATCCCGCGTTCCTGCAGCCCTGGTACCGCACATTCACCTCGGTGGCCCGGACCCACCCCCGGCGAATGTGCGGTACCGGAGCCGCGTTCGCGTCGGTTTCGCGCGTGAGATTGACGGGCGACGGGGCGGACGGTTGGTTGGGCCGGCGAACATCACGCGCGAGATCGGAAGGAACGCCGCTGGGGTACCGCACATTCGGTCGGTGGGGTGGAGAAGTAGAACGGGTTCTAGGATTCGCACCATGCACCTGCAGCCCACCGAGGAGCAGGAAGCGCTGCGCGACGCGGTCGCGCGCTTCCTGGAGAAGGCGTCGTCGCCCGAGGCCGTCCGGGAGGCCGAACCGCTCGGCTGGGACCCGAAGGTCTGGGCCGGGCTGACCGAGATGGGCATCCCCACGCTGGGCGTGCCCGAGGCCCAGGGCGGGTCCGGCGCGTCGCTGCGGGACCTGGCCGTGGTGGCCGAGGCCGCCGGCGCCCGCCTCGCGTCGGCCCCCGTGGTGGAGGCGATGGTGGCCGCCCGCCTGCTGGCCCGCCACGCCGACACCGACGCCTCGGCGGGCGTGCTCGCCGAGCTCGTGGCCGGGGGCGACCCCGTGGTGCTCGCCCTGCACCCGTCGGTAGACGGGCGGGCCGCCCTCGTGCCCGGCGCCGCCGTGGCCACCGCCGTGATCGCCCTCGACGGCGACGACCTCGTGGTGGTCCAGCCCGCCGAGCCGCCCCGCTCCCCCACCAACCTGGGCTCGGCGCCCCTGGCCGACGTCGACCTGGCCGCCGGCACCCGCACGGTGCTCGCCAGCGGCCCCGCCGCACGGGCCGTCCACGCCCTCGCCGTCGACGAGTGGCGCGCCCTCACCGCCCGCTGGCTCGTGGGCCTCGGACGCGAGGCCCAGGCCATCGGCATCCAGTACGCCAAGGACCGCCGCCAGTTCGGCGTGGCCGTCGGGTCCTTCCAGGCCCTGCAGCACCGCTTCGCCGACCTCCAGACCGACCTCGACGGCGCCGACCTCCTCTCGAACAAGGCGGTGTGGGCAATCGACGTCGGCGACCCCGTGGCCACGTCGTTCCCGTCGATGGCCTTCTGGTTCTGCGGGGACACCGCCCAGCGCACCGCGGCCTGGGCCCTCCACGTCCACGGCGGCTACGGGTTCATGGAGGAGTACGACATCCAGCTGCACTTCCGCCGGGCCAAGGCGGCCCGCCTGGTGCTGGGCGACCCGCGCCGAGAGCTGCAGGCGCTGGCCGGTCGCCTCTGGGACGACCCCACCAGCGGACCGATCCCCGGCTCCACCCACCGCTCGACCCGGGGCGCCGACCAGGCATCTGAGGCTGCCGCCCCCGGCCACGACGACCAGGGCGGATTCGACTTCCGCCTCGGCGCCGACGTGGAGCAGTACCGCGCCGAGGTCCGGGCCTTCCTCGCCGAGCACGTGACCGACGAGATCATCGAGCGTGCCCACCACACCGGCACCATCCACGACAACGGGCTCCACAGGGCCATGGCCGACGCCGGGTGGATCTCGGCGGGCTGGCCCGCCGAGTTCGGCGGCGGGGGCCGCTCGCCGCTCGAGATGAACGCCCTCCAGGAGGAGATGTACCTGTCGGGCGCACCGGTGGACGGCCTCGGCGTGGCCTCGCTCGTGGCCCACACGATCCTGCTCGACGGCACCGACTGGCAGAAGCGCACGATCATCCCCGAGATCCTCTCGGGGGCCGCCATGTGCTGCCTCGGCTACAGCGAGCCCGACGCCGGCTCCGACGTGGCCGCCTGCGCCACCCGCGCCGTGCGCGACGGCGACCAGTGGACGATCAACGGCCAGAAGATGTTCACCACGCTCGCCCACGAGGCGAACTACGTGTTCCTGCTCACCCGCACCAACACCGAGGTGGCCAAGCACAAGGGCCTCACGATGTTCGTGGTGCCCATGGACCAGCCCGGCATCTCGGTCACCCCGGTCCACACCATGGGTGGCGAGCGCACGAACATCACGTACTACGACGACGTGAAGGTCGACGACAAGTACCGCGTCGGCGATGTCGACGGCGGCTGGTCGGTGATGATGACCGCCCTGGTGTTCGAGCGGAACTCGGCCTGGTACGGCGAGCTGGTCCGCCTGCTCGACCACGGCCTCGGCTGGGCCCGCACCGCCCCGTCGCCCGCCGGCGGCACCATGGCCGACGATCCGCTCGTGCGCGAGCGCCTGGCCCGGATCGCCATCGGCAACGAGGTGTCGAACCTGCTCGGGTGGCGCGCCGCGTGGATGGCCTCGGAGGGCACGCTCCCGGGCGTGGAGGGCACCATGGCCAAGCTGTTCACCACCGAGCACTACCAGTTCGCCGCCAACGAGCTGGTGGACGCGCTCGGGCCCGACGGCCTGCGCCGCCACGGCGACCCGTCGGCCACCGCCGCCGACGGGTGGATCGAGGCCATCTACCGGCACTGCCAGGTGACCACCATCTACGGCGGCACCTCCGAGGTGCTCCGCGGCGTGATCGCCGAGCGCGGCCTGCAGCTCCCCCGCAACCGCTGACGCCGCGGGTGTCCGTGTCGCCCGGCCGTTGGTAGACCGGAGGGCATGGTCACCCACCAGGTCTTCAACCAGTCGGTCCCGCTCGAGGGCCACGACGCCGCCGCGCTCGACGTCGCCCTGCTCGACGGCGTCCGCCGGGAGGGCGGCGCCGAGCACCTCGACGACATCGGCCGGGTGGGCCGCCTCGCCGGCGACCCGGTCAACATCCACCACGGCGAGCTGGCCAACGAGCACCCGCCCGTGCTGCGCACCCACGACCGCTTCGGCCACCGGGTCGACGAGGTGGAGTACCACCCCGCCTACCACGAGCTGATGCGGGTGGCGGTGGCCGAGGGCCTCGCCGGCGCGCCGTGGACCGACCCCCGGCCCGGCGCCCACGTCGGCCGGGCGGCCAAGTTCGCCATCTGGACCCAGGTGGAGGCCGGCCACGGGTGTCCGATCTCGATGACGTACTCGATCGTGCCGGCACTGCGGGCCGAGCCGTCGGTGGCCGACGCGTGGGATCCGCTGCTCACCTCCACCACCTACGACCCCAGCCCGGGGCCGGCCCCGGCGCCCGGCACCAAGGTGGGGGCCATCGCCGGCATGGCCATGACCGAGAAGCAGGGCGGCTCCGACGTGCGGGCCAACACCACGCGGGCCGTGCCCACGAACGGCGGTGGCCGTGGCGGCGAGTACGCGCTCACCGGCCACAAGTGGTTCTGCTCGGCGCCCATGAGCGACCTGTTCCTGGTGCTGGCCAACACCGACGCCGGGCTGTCCTGCTTCGCCGTGCCCCGCTGGCTCCCCGACGGCACCCGCAACGCCATCGAGGTGCAGCGCCTGAAGGACAAGCTCGGCAACCGCTCCAACGCGTCGAGCGAGATCGAGCTCGAGGGGGCGCTCGGCAGGCTCGTGGGCGACGAGGGCCGGGGTGTCCCCACCATCCTCACGATGGTCAACCACACCCGGCTCGACTGCGTGATCGGCGTGGTGGGCCAGATGCGCGCCGGCCTGTCGCAGGCCGTGCACCACGCCCGGCACCGCGCCGCGTTCGGCAAGCTCCTGGTGGACCAGCCGCTGATGCGCAACGTGCTGGCCGACCTCGCGGTGGAGTCCGAGGCCGCCACCACGCTGATGACCCGGCTGGCCGGCGGCTACGACCGCAGCGAAGGCGCCTTCACCCGGATCGCCACCGCCGTCGGCAAGTACTGGGTGTGCAAGCGGGCGCCGGTGTTCGCGGCGGAGGCACTCGAGTGCCTCGGTGGGGCCGGCTACGTGGAGGAGGCGCCCATGGCCCGGCTGTTCCGGGAGAGCCCGCTCAACGGCATCTGGGAGGGGTCGGGCAACGTGATCTGCCTCGACGTGCTGCGCGCCGCCGCCCGAGACCCCGAGTCGGTCGCCGCGCTGCTCGACGAGATCGCGCTGGCCCGGGGCGCCGACGCCCGGCTCGATCGCGCCGTCGACGACCTGCACGCCGAGCTGGGTGACCTCGACCAGCTCGAGCTCCGGGCCCGGCGCATCGTGGAGCGCGCCGCCCTCGCCCTCCAGGGCTCGCTGCTCGTGCGCCACGCGCCGCCGGCGGTGGCCGACGCGTTCTGCGCCACGCGCCTCGGCGGCGACGGCGGCCGGGCGTTCGGCACCCTGCCGCCCGGCACCGACGTGGGCGCCATCCTCGACCGGGCCTGGCCCACCGCCTGAGCGGGCGGCCGGGCCGGGTCCACCGCCCCTCCGGTCAGGGGCCGGCGGCGGCGAGGAGCTGGGGAGTCAGCCACCGGGCCACCACCCTGGCGCCCTCGTCGTTGAAGTGCACGCCGTCGGCGCGCAGCTCCACGCCGTCGACCTCGGTCCGACAGGTCGGCCACGCCGGGCAGGTCCAGGCGGCCAGGTCGGCGAGCACCACCCCCGGGTGGTCCCGCACCACCTGCTCCAGCACCCGGTTGGTGCAGGCCTGCCGGGCGTCGAAGCGCTCGGGGTCCTCCCCCTTCACCACCGCCAGCGACGTGGTGGGTGCGCTCACGAGCACCACGGTGGCGCCGTCGGCGCCCAGCACGTCGACCGCGTCGGTGAGCCGCTCGCGCCACCGGGCATCGAAGGCGGGCTCGCAGGGCCACACGTCGCGCCCGTCGACCGGCACCGGCACCACCCCGGCGAACCCGCCGAGCAGGAGCACGGCCACGTCGGGCTGCACCTCGGCCACGTCGCCGGGCCACGCCGGGCTGCAGTTGCGGATCACCTCGTCCACCGGGTCGTCGACGTCGCGCATGATCGTGCAGCCGATCGAGGCCCGGTCCACGACGCGCAGGCCCGAGCCCTCGTCGGCCTCGGGGATGAGGCCGTCCTCGGCGAGGGCGTAGGCCACCGAGTCGCCCACCACGAGCACGGTCGGGTCGTCCTCCCGGCCGGGGAGCACCTTCGACGCCGTGCCCTCGCCCGATGCCGGCACCGGGTCGATGGCCCCTTGGGTGCCCACCAGCAGGGCCACCGCGGCGAGGGCCATGCCCACGGGCACGAGGGGGCCGAGCGGGATCGGCCACCGACGTTCCAGGACGGGGCGCTCGAGCAGCACGAGGGAGGCCACCGCCACCGCCACCGACGCTGCCATGCGCACGGCCACGAGCGTCCACCCGGTGAGCCCGAAGCGACCGGGGTGGAGGTACTGGAAGATCGGCCAGTGCCAGAGGTAGAGGCCGTAGCTGATGGTGCCGAGCCAGCACAGCGGGGCAAGGGACAGGAACGGCGCGACCACGCTGCGGCCCGGGGTGGTGACGTCGGCGATGACCACCACGGCGGCCACGCCGCACACCAGCAGGCCGCCCCGGTACAGCTGGTCGCTCGTGCCCTCGAGCCCGGTCCACGCCACGCCCAGCACCGCCACCGAGGCCACCGCGGCACCGGCCAACACCTCGCGCCGGGTACCCGTGGGCTCGGACCGCCCCGAGCGCTGGAGGCAGGCGACCACGGCCCCGAGGAGGATGGCCGCCACCCGGGTGTCGGTGCCCAGGTAGAGCCGCTCGGTGCTCCAGCCGGCGAAGGACCCGGCCACCATCAGCCCGGCCGACGCGACCGCCCCCACCGCCGCCACCCGGCCCAGGCCCCGCACGCCGGCCCGGCGCAGCACGAACAGCGCCACGAGCGGCCAGAGCACGTAGAACTGCTCCTCGATCGCGAGGCTCCAGGTGTGCTCGAGCCACGACGGCGCCAGGGCGCGGTCCCAGTAGCCGTTGCCCGACACGATGGCGTACCAGTTGGCCACGTAGGCGAGGGTGGCCAGGCCGGCGCCGCGCAGCTGGCCGCGGGCCACGGGCAGCACCTGCGATCGGGCGGCGATGCCCACCACCACCAGCACGGCGAACAGCGCCGGGAGCAGGCGACGGGCCCGCCGGCCCCAGAACGCCCGGAGGTCGATGCCCCCGGAGCCGTCCCACTCGATCACCAGCAGCGAGGTGATGAGGTAGCCGGAGAGGACGAAGAAGAGGTCGACGCCCAGGTAGCCGCCGGTGAGGTGCCCGGCGTGGAACCACAGCACCGCGGCCACCGCCGCACCTCGGAGGCCGTCCAGGGCCGGCACGTGGGCCATCCGGGGCGCCGTCGCTCGAGCGTCCTGCGTGGACCCGACGTCTCCCATGGCCCGGCCAACCTAGTGCGCCCCCACGACGGGCCCACCGCACGTCACCGGCGCGTGAAGGCTCGGTGAACCGGGCCCGACCGCTCGGATCGGGCGTCGGGGCACCGGTACCCTCCCGGCCGTGGACGACCTGGCCCAGGAGGCGATCTCGGTCCTGTGGCGCAACGCCCGGGGCACCTGGACCCGCCCGTCGCCCCGGCTCTACCCCCACCAGTGGTCGTGGGATGCGGCGTTCGTGGCCATGGGGTGGGCGCACCTCGATCCGCTCCGCGGCGTGGCCGAGCTGTGGTCGCTCTTCCGCGGCCAGTGGGCCACCGGGATGGTGCCCCACATCGTGTTCGACCTCACGGTGGCGCGGGGCGCCTACGAGCCCGGCCCCAACGCCTGGGGCACGGTGGGCCACGCCCCGCCGGGCACGGCCACCAGCGCCCTCTGCCAACCGCCGGTGCACGCCATCGCCCTGGCGCGCGTGCGCCAGCTGGCCGAACGCCGGGGCGCCGACGTGCTGGCCGAGGTCGACGACGCCATCGTCGACCTGTACCCGCGCCTGGTGGCGTGGCACCGGTGGCTGCACACCGCACGCGATCCCGAGGCCAGTGGCCTGGTCACGATCCTGCACCCCTGGGAGAGCGGCCTCGACAACTCCCCGCGGTGGGACGTCGCGCTGGCGGCGATCGACCCGGGCGACGCCGACGCGCCGGCACGTCCCGACCTCACCCACGTGGCCGATCCGGGCGAACGGCCCACCGACCTGGAGTACCGCCGCTACCGCCACCTGGTGGACCGGCTGGTGGCCCTCGACCACGACCAGGCGGCGGCGCTGGCCGAGCACCCGTTCCGGGTGGCCGACGTGTGGTTCAGCGCCATCCTGGCCGCCGCCGACGACGCGCTCGCCGAGCTGGCGGTGCCGGCGGGGCGCCCCGAGGACGCCGCCTGCCACCGGGCCGCCGCCGACCGCACCCGAGAGGCGGTGGACGCCTGCTGGGACGCGGACGCCAAGCGCTGCCACGACGTCGACCGCACCACCGGCCTGCCGCTCGTGGCCGACACGGTGGCGGCCTTCGCCCCGCTGCTGGCTGGCACCTCCATGGACCGCACGGCCGTGCTCGTGGAGCGGCTGTGGTCGCCGTCGTCGGCCGGCCACCACGCGCTGCGGTGGGCGGTGCCGCCCAGCACCGCGGTGGACGACCCGGCGTTCGACCCGCGCGCCTACTGGCGGGGCCCGCAGTGGGCGCCGATCACCTGGCTCGTCTGGTGGGCGCTCCAGCGCGCCGGGCACCGACGCAGCGCCGACCGGCTCCGCGCCGCCGGCCTCGACCAGCTGCGCGCCGTGGGCTGCGCCGAGTACGTCGATCCGCTCACGGGCCAGGCCCTCGGCTCGCCCGCCCAGTCCTGGACGGCGGCGGTGGCCCTCGACTGGCTCGGCCACGAGGGCTGAGCCACCTCCCTACACTCGGCGACCGTGGAGGTCGACGCCCTGCTCATGGCCTCGCCGCCCGACCTGCGCCGGCGGGCCGAGGAGCTCGCCGCCACCGGGGTCGACGGCCTGTTCACCTTCGAGGGCCCCCACGACGTCTTCCTGCCGCTCGCACTGGCCGCCGCCACCGGCTGCCGGCTCTACACGAACGTGGCCATCGCCTTCCCCCGATCGCCCATGCACCTGGCCCACACCGCGTGGGACCTGGCCGCCCTCTCCGGCGGGCGGTTCGCGCTCGGCCTGGGCACCCAGGTGCGGGCCCACGTGGAGCGACGCTACGGCGCCACCTGGAGCAGTCCGGTGGCCCGCATGCGGGAGTGGGTGGCCGCCTATCGCGCCATCGCGGCCCGCTGGCAGGACGGCGCGCCGCTCGCGTTCGAGGGCGCCCACACCCGTCACTCGCTCATGACCCCGGCGTTCGACCCCGGGCCGCTGCCCGACGGCGCACCGCCGGTCTGGCTCGGCGCCCTCGGACCGAAGATGGTGGCCCTGGCCACGGAGGCGGCCGACGGGTTGCTGGTGCACCCCTTCACCTCGGATCGCCACCTCGCCGAGGTGACCCTCCCGCGCGTGGCCGAGGGCCTCGCCGCCGCGGGGCGGGCCCGGTCCGAGCTCACGGTGGTGGGCCAGGCCATCGTGGCCTGCACGTCGGACCCCGCCCTCCAGGGCGACCTCGACACGGCGGCGCGCTGGATGATCGGCTTCTACGGCTCCACCCCCGCCTACGCGCCCGTGCTCGAGGCCGAGGGCCGGGGCCACCTCCACCCCGAGCTGCGGCGCCTCTCGAGGGAGGGCCGCTGGGACGAGATGGCGGCCATGGTCGACGACGACCTCCTCGACGCGGTGGTGCTCCGCGGCGATCCCGGCGCGGTGGCCGGCCGCCTGCTGGCGCGCTACGGCAGCCACGCCGACCGGATGGCGCTCAGCACGCCCGGAGGGATCGCCGACGCCGACCTGGCCGCCCTGGTCGGGGAGGTGCACGCCCGATGACCGTCGTGGTGCGCGACGCCGAGCCACGTGACCTGCCGGCGATCGTCGACATCTACAACGAGGTCATCGACACCTCCGACGCCATCTGGCTCGACGAGCACGTGACCCACGCCGACCGCCTGGCCTGGTACGACGAGCAGGTGGCTGCCGGGTTCCCGGTGCTGGTGGCGGTGGCCGACGGCGACGACGACCACGTGGTGGGCTACGGCTCCTTCGGGCCGTTCCGCGCCAAGGCCGGCTACTGGCCCACCGTGGAGCACACGATCCACGTCCACCGGGACCACCGCGGCCGGGGCGTGGGCCAGGCGCTGCTCGACGACCTGCTGCGACGGGCCGCGGCGGACGGGCGGCGGGTGGTGGTGGCCGGCGTCGACGGCGGCAACGAGGGGTCGATCCGGTTCCACGAGCGCAACGGCTTCCGCGAGGTGGCCCGCATGCCGGGCATCGGCCGCAAGTGGGGACGCCCGGTGGACCTCGTCCTGCTCCAGCTCGACCTGCCCGACCCTGCGCCTTCGGGGGGCCCCTCGTGATCGAGCCCTCGCCCGAGCTGCTGGTGATGGACCTGGGCGGAGTGGTCTGTCGCTGGCTCCCCGATCGTCGCCTCCACCGGCTGGCCGAGCTCTCGGGTCTGCCGGCCGCCACCGTCGACGAGCTGGTCTTCGCGTCGGGCTTCGACGACGCCGCCGACCGGGGCCGCTTCGACCTGGCGGGCTTCACCGCCGAGCTGCGCGCCCTGCTGGCGCTCGGGCCCGACACCGACGACGCCGAGCTGCGGGCGGCCTGGGCCACCGCGTTCGACCCCGACCCCCGGGTGCTGCGCCTGGTGGACCGCGTCTCGGCCCCGACCGCGGCGTTCACCAACAACGGTCCGCTGTTCGAGGCGACGCTCGGCCACGAGCTGACCGCGGTGGCCGAGGTCTTC
>JAHBSN010000069.1 GCA_019639095.1 Actinomycetota bacterium | reverse complement strand
ACGTCGACGAAGGCCACGTCGCCCTGGAGGGCATGGCGGCCCAGCCCACGGCCCAGCGTGGTGCCGCCGCAGATGGCGGCGGCCGCGAACAGGTAGGACGCGGCGCTGGCGTCGGGTTCCACCTCGTAGGTGCACGCCCGGTAGCCGCCCGGGGCCACGGCGAAGGTCGACCGGTCGGGCTGGTCCACCACCGCGCCGAACGCGGCCATCACCGCGATCGTGAGGTCGACGTAGGGCCGCGACACCAGCTCGGTGGTCACCTCCACCACCAGGCCGTCGGGCAGGCAGGGGGCGACCAGGAGCAGCCCCGACAGGAACTGGCTGGACACGTCGCCGGGGAGCCGCACCACCTCGGCGCGCACCGCTCCGGCGCTGAGCGTGAGGGGCAGGTGGCCGGCGGCACCGAGCTCCTCGGCGCCGGCTCCCAGGGCGCGCAGGGCGTCGATGGTGGATCCCATGGGCCGGGCCTGCATCTGCGGGTGCGCGGTCACGCGGTAGCTGCCCTCTCCCAGGGCGAGCAGCGGGAGGGTGAAGCGGGCGGTGGTGCCGGACTGGCGGACGTCGATGAGCTCGCTGGTTGGCGGCACCCGACCGCCCGAGCCCGCCACCGTGACGGTGGCCGCCTCGGTGCCCCCGACCCCGTCCACGTCGACGTCGACCTCCAACCCGAGCGACCGCAGCACGCCCACCATGGCCTCGGTGTCGTCGGCCACGAGGGCACCGGTGAGGGTCGAGGTGCCTTCGGCGAGCGCGGCGCAGACGAGCGCGCGGTTGGTGATCGACTTGGAACCGGGGATCGGGTCGTCGGCTCGGACGTGGCCGCCGAGCGGCTCGATCGGGAGCGGGTCGGGCAGGGCGGCGAGGTCCCACCAGTCGGTCATGTGAGGGTCCGCACGGCCGGTCGGTAGCCACGGTCCACCAGCCCCGCTCGGAACGCCTCGGCGCCGGTGGTGGGCACCAGCAGGATGAGCACGCCCCGGTCGCCCTCGCTCGAGTGGGCGATCTCCAGGTCGGCGATGTTCACGCCCAGCTCGGCCGCCAGGGTGGTGACCTCGGCCAGGGCGCCCTCGCGGTCGGGCACGGGCACGCGCAGCTCGGCCACGTCGCCGGGCTGGGCCACCCGGCTGGGAAGGTTGCGCCGGGCCACCTGGGCGCGCTCGAGCGTGGCCAGCAGGCGCTCGCGGTCGTGGTCGGCCACCATCGCCCGCAACCGCCCCAGCTCGTCTCCCAACCGGTCGATCACCTCGAGGATGGCGTCGCGGTTCTCGCTGCAGATGTCGGGCCAGATGGTGGGCGTGCCCGCCGCGATGCGGGTCATGTCCCGGAAGCCGCCGGCGGCCAGCCGCAGCAGGGCGGCGTGCTCCTCGGCCCTCTCGTCGGCGATGCCCATGAGCGCGGCTGCGGTCAGGTGCGGGACGTGGGACACGACCGCCACCAGCGCATCGTGGCGCTCCGGGCTCAGGGCCACCACCTCCGCGCCGAGGCCGCGCACCACCGACGCCACGGTGGCGAAGCGGTCCGAGTCGGTGCCGGCCACCGGGGTCAGGACCCACACCGCCCCCTCGAACAGGTCCGGGCTGGCCCCGTCGACGCCGAGCTGCTCGGACCCGGCCATCGGGTGCCCGCCCACGAAGCGCGGGTGGTCGATGGCGGCGACCACGGGTGCCTTCACCGAGCCGACGTCGGTGACCGCACCGGTGGTGGCGGCCAGCGCCCGTCGGGCCTCGGCGGCGATGGCGCGCACGGGGGCGGCCACGAACGTGACGGCGGCGTCGGGATCGAGGCCGACGGCGTCGATGGCCCCGAGCTCGAGGGCGCGCGCCTCGCTCGACGGGTCGGCGTCGGTGCCGGTCACGTGCCAGCCCTGGGCGCGCAGCGCCAGGCCGATGGAGCCGCCGATGAGGCCGGTCCCGATGACGGAGGCCCGGGCGGGGCCGATGGGCACGGACATGGGGCCGCCCTAGCCGGGCAGGTCGTCGCGGAGGTTGACCGCGCCCTCGAGGTACACGTGCCGCAGCTCGCTTCGGGCCCGGTCGGTGGTGAGGTGGGCCAGCACGCGGATGCAGCGCGGGGTGCTGCCCGGGACCGGGATCTCCCGAGCGCACAGGAGCGGCACGTCGCCCAGCCCGAGCGTGCGCGCACCGGCGGCCGGGAAGGCCGAGCAGAGGTCCTCGGTGACGGTGAACCAGATGCTGATCAGGTCGTCGTGGTCGACGCCATTGCGGGAGAACATCTCCTCGAGCAGCGCGACGGTTCGCTCGGCGATCTGCTCGGGGGTGTCGGCATCGGTGGTGGTGGCGCCGCGGAGGGCTCGGACGGCGGTGGGCATCGCGGCGATGCTACCGACCACCGGTGCCGGGGTAGTCCCCCAGATCGGTGGGCTCGGCGAGGGCCGCCTCCAGCAGGCGCAGCTCGGCTTCGGTGAGGTGGCGCCAGGTCCCCGGCGCCAGGCGTCGGTCGGCCAGAGGCCCGATGCGCGTCCGGATGAGCCGCACCACGGGATGCCCGACGGCGTCGAGCATCCGGCGAACCTGCCGGTTGCGGCCCTCGTGGATCACCAGCTTGACCAAGGTGGGGGCCACCAGCGACGCCTGGGCCGGCGCGGTGGGGCCGTCGTCGAGGTCGACGCCCTCCCGTAGCCGGCGGAGGGTGGCGCGCGACGGCTCCCCCTCCACCTCGGCGAGGTACTCCTTCTCGACGCCGTGCGACGGATGCGCCACCCGGTTGGCGAGCTCGCCGTCGTTGGTGAGGAGCAGGAGCCCCTCGGTGTCGAGGTCGAGGCGACCCACGGGGAACACCCGCGGCTCGGCCGGCACGAGGTCCACCACGGTGGGACGGCCCTGGGGGTCCGAGGCGGTGGTGACCACGCCTGTCGGCTTGTTGAGCAGGTAGTGGACCAGGCCGGGCCGAACCCCGATGGGCGCGCCGTCGACCTCCACCCGGTCGTGGTCCACGTCGACCCGCCGGCCCAGCACCGCCACCTCGCCGTTGACCGTGACGCGCCCGTCCTCGATGAGCTCCTCGCAGAGCCGACGGCTGCCGAGCCCGACCCGGGCGAGGACCTTCTGGAGCCGCTCGCCCTCTGCCGGGGACGGGGTCACGGTCCGGCGGGGGGCTCCGAGCCGGCGGCGCCCTCCGGGTCGTCCGGACCGTGGGGCGCCTCGGCCGCGTCGGGCGCGGGCGCCGGCCGGTCGGCGCGCAGCCCCTGCTCGAGCGCCTCCATGACCTCCGCCGAGGGGAACAGGTCGGCGATCGGCGGCAGGTCCTCGATCCGGTCCAGGCCCAGCCGCTCCAGGAACTCCCGGCTGGTGCCGAAGAGGGTGGCCTGGCCCGGGCCGGGGTCCCGGCCGACCTCCTCGATGTAGCCGCGCTGCTGGAGCGTGCGCATGACGCCGTCGACGTTGACGCCCCGGATGGCCGCCACCTGGGCGCGCGAGATCGGCTGCTTGTAGGCGACGATGGCGAGCGTCTCCAGTGCGGCCGACGACAGCCGGGCGCTCTGGCCCTCGAGGACGAACCGCTCCACGTACGGTGCCATCTCGGCGTGCGACTGGAAGCGGTAGCCACCGGCCACCCGGGCCAGCACGAACCCCCGGTCGTCGGCGTCGTAGGCGGCCTGCAGCTCGTGGCAGAGCTCCTCCACCCGGGCCGGCGCCACCTCGAGCAGCTGCGCGAGCAGGTGGGGCTCCACCGGCTCCTGGGCGACCATCAAGATGGCCTCGATGGCCTTGGCGGCCTCGCTCTGGGCCACGGGTCAGCCCTCGTAGACGTCGATGCGCGCGGCGAGGTCGATGAACACCGAGCGGTCGTCGTCGTCCGCCTCCGCGTGCAGCCAGGTGATCGTGAGCTCGCCGAAGGTGGTGGGCTGGTCCAGCTCCACCAGGCCCTGCTTGTAGAGCTCCAGCACGGCGAGGAACCGCACCACCACCTCGAGGCGCTCGACGAGCGAGCCGGTGAGGTCCCGGAAGCTGATCCGCCCCACCCGGGGCAGCTCGTCGACCAGCTCCGCGACCGCCTCGGTGACGCTCATGCGAGACGGCGCCACGTGGTCGAGGTCCACCCGGGGCACCGGCTTGGGGGCGAGCGCCCGGGCCATGGCGGCGTGGAGGTCTGCTGGCGTGACCCCGGCCAGGAGGTCGGGGGCGAGGTCCAGGTAGCGCTCGTCGAGCCCGGCGGTGCGGGGGAAGGAGCGCCCGGCGTCGTCGGCCAGCCGAGCGAGCAGCAGCGCGGCGTCCTTGAAGGTCTTGCACTCCACCAGGCGGGCGAGGAGCAGGTCCCGCTCCTCCCACAGGGCGAGCTCGTCGTCGAGGTCGAGCTGGCCGTCGTCGGGCAGCAGGCGCCGGGCCTTCAGCTCCACCAGCGTGGCGGCGATGAGCAGGAACTCGGTGGCCACCTCGAGGTCGAGGTGCTCCATCTTCTCCAGCTCGGCGAGGTAGGCGTCGACGATGCGGGCGAGGGAGATCTCGTAGAGGTCCACCTGCTCGCCGATGATCAGGTGCAGCAGGAGGTCGAACGGTCCCTCGAACCCGGTGGTCTGCACCTCGTAGGCCATGGGGTCAGGCTAGTTACACCGCTGTGGTTCGTCCAGCGATCGGAAACGGACCCGGGGCCGGGTTCGGGGCCGACCGTAGGATCGGCGCCCATGACCCGCGTCTTCTCCGGCATCAAGCCCACCGGCAACGTCCACCTCGGCAACCTGCTGGGGGCGCTGGTGCACTGGGTCGACGACCAGCACCGGGCCGACAGCATCTACTGCGTGGTGGACCTGCACGCCCTCACGGTGCCCCAGGATCCCGCCGAGCTCCGCGAGACCACCGTGCGCCTCGCCCAGCTCCTGCTCGCGGTGGGCCTGGACCCCGAGGTCTGCACGCTGTTCGTGCAGAGCCACGTCTCGGCCCACAGCGAGCTGGCGTGGCTCATGGAGTGCACGGCGGCCTTCGGCGAGCTCAGCCGCATGACCCAGTTCAAGGACAAGTCGGCCAAGAGCGGCTTCGTGTCGGGCGGGTTGTTCACCTACCCCGCGCTCATGGCCGCCGATATCCTCCTCTACGACGCCACCCACGTCCCCGTGGGCGACGACCAGCGCCAGCACGTGGAGCTCACCCGAGACCTCGCGGAGCGGTTCAACGCCCGCTACGGCGCCACCTTCGTGATCCCCGAGGCCACCTACCCCCGAGCTGGGGCACGGGTGATGGACCTGCAGGACCCCACGTCCAAGATGTCCAAGTCCGAGGACGGTGCACCGGGCACGATCCTCGTGCTCGACGACCCCAAGGCCATCGAGAAGAAGATCAAGCGGGCCGTCACCGACACCGAGGTCGAGGTGCGCTACGACGTGGCGGCGAAGCCCGGCGTGTCCAACCTGCTGTCGATCCTGGGCGCGGCCACCGGGCGGACCCCCGACGAGGCGGCGGTGGGCTACACCCAGTACGGCCCGCTCAAGGCCGACACCGCCGCTGCGGTGATCGAGCTGCTGGCGCCGGTGCAGGCGCGCTTCGCCGAACTGGCCGCCGACCCCGGGGAGACCCAGCGCCTGCTCGCGGTGGGCGCCGCGAAGGCCCGGGAGCTCGCCGACGCCACCCTCGCCCGCGCTCGGGACCAGATCGGCCTGCTGCCGCCGGGCTGACCCGTGGCCGGCGTCGGGACCTCAGTCGTCGTCGGCGGCCTTGAGGGCCTCGCCGATCGCCAGGGGCACGGTCCACCGATCGGGCGGGAGGTGGTGCTCGGCGGTCCAGGCCACCGTGAGCGGCGCCGACCCGGCCAGTCCCAGGAGCTCGGCGCCCAGTCGGGGGTGTTCCAGGTACAGGCCCACCCGGCGGGTGAAGCCCGACGTCTCGGTCCAGGCCACCGCCTGGTCGGAGCCGGCCATCTTCCCCGAGAGCGTGGCGATGACGCGGCCGTAGGTGCCGAGGCCCGACACGGTCTTGCCGCAGTCGTGGAGCAGCGCGGCGGCGAGCACGGGGCGGGTGGCCTCGTGGCCGAGCGCCACCTCCACGCGTCGGGCCACGCCCGCAGCGTGGCGCCGGTCGGCGCGGCTCATCTTGCGCCACACGTCCCGCTCGCCGTCGAGCAGGACCTCGTCGGCCCACGCCCGGTCGGCGGCGGACGGTCCGATGGGCACCGACCCGAAGAACCGCTTCACCAGGTGCGCGGCGCCCCCCATGGGGTCAGGCGTGGGCGATGCAGAAGCGGGCCGACGGCATGGCATCGAGCCGGTCGGCGCCGATGGGGCCGCCGCACGCCTCGCACGCGCCGTAGGTGCCCTGGTCGATGCGCGCCACGGCGGCCTCGACCTCCACGAGCTGATCTCGCAGCGTGGCGGCGAGCGCCTGGTTCTCGCCGACCTCGGCGGCGACCTGGGCGGAGTCGGCGAAGTTCTCGTCGAAGTCCGGCGCGGCAGAGCCGTCGGTCTCGAGCTCGGCGAGCTGGCGGTGGAGGTCCTCTGCCTCCGCCTGCAGCACGTCTCGCAGGTTCGACAGGTCGGTGGTGGCCATGGCGCGAGGCTACCTTCCCCCGGCTCGCGGCCGAGACCCGGATCGCTCAGCCCGTGGTGGTGGCCCGGGGGTGCGCGGAGCGGTACACCGACAGCAGCCGCTCGGGCGAGACCAGCGTGTACACCTGGGTGGTGCTGATCGAGGCGTGGCCCAGCAGCTCCTGCACCGAGCGGATGTCGGCGCCGTGGTCGAGCATGTGGGTGGCGCACGAGTGGCGCAGCACGTGGGGGGTGAGCCGCCCGGCCAGGCCCACCTGCTCCCCCGCCCGGCGGACCACGATCCACGCCCCCTGGCGAGACAGCCGTCCGCCGCGGGTGTTGAGGAACAGCGCTTCGGCGTCGCCCCGCCGGGCCCAGCGCTCGGGCTCGAGGTCGGGGCGGCCGCCGGCACCCAGCCACGCCACCAGCGAGGCCGTGGCGAACCGGCCGACGGGCACGATGCGCTCCTTCGCGCCCTTGCCGAAGGCCCGCAGGAGCCCGGCGTCGAGGTCGAGGTCGCCGAGGGAGAGGCCGACCAGCTCCGAGATGCGCAGGCCGGTGCCGTAGAGGACCTCGAGGATCGCCCGGTCGCGTCGGGCGATGGGATCGTCGCCCTGCACCGACTCGAGGAGGGCGGCCACCTCCGGCTCGCTCAGGGCCTTGGGCAGGCCCTTGGGCACCTTGGGCATCTCGAGGTCGGCGGCGGGGTCGGTGCGCCCCTCCTGCTCCTCGGCGAGGAAGCGATGCAGGCCGCGCACCGCCACCAGCGACCGCTTGAGCGACGAGCTCGCCCGACCCTGGGCGCGCAGGTGGGCGACGTAGTCGTTGAGGTCGGCCTCGGTCACCGCGGCGATGGTGGTGCCCCGCTCGTCGAGCCAGGCGACGTAGGCGCGCAGGTCGTTCCGGTAGGCGGCGAGGGTGTTGACCGAGCGACCCCGCTCGACCCGCAGCCAGGTGAGCAGGTCGACCACCTCGATCGGGAGGTCGTCGTCGCCGGCCGTCGCCACGGCGCCGACGCTACCGGGACGAGCCCGACGCGAGGTGCTCCCGGGCCAGCAGGAGGCCGATGATCGTCTTGGAGTCGATCAGCTCGCCGGTGGCGATGAGGCCGGGCACGTCGTCGAGCGCCACCCGCTCCACGGTCATGTGCGACTCCTCGGGGCCCTGGCGGTCGTGGCCGACCTCGGTGAGGCCGGTGGCGAGGTAGAGGCGGACGAACTGGTCGGAGAACCCCGCCGCCGGATGGAAGCGGGCGATGAGCTGCAGGTGCTCGGCCTCGAGTCCGACCTCCTCGACCAGCTCGCGGACGGCGGTGGCCTCAGGTGCCTCCCCCTCCACGTCGCAGAGGCCGGCCGGGATCTCGAGCAGCTCGCGGTCGATCGGGCCGCGGTACTGCCGGACCAGCCAGACCGTGCCATCGTCGGCCACGGGCACCATGGCCACCACGGGCTGGTTGCGCACCACGTCGCGCTCGAAGCGCGAGCCGTCGGGCGCCTCGAACGAGGCGCGCACCACCCGCAGGCGGGCGAGCTGGGCGATCTCGGCGTCGTGGAGGTGGCGGAACCCGGCCGGGCTCACGCCGGCGCGTCGACGTCGGCGGCGACGAGGTCCACGGTGTCTGGGTGGTCCAGGTCGAAGAGGTGAGGCGAGCGGCCCTCAGCCCTCCGGAGCGCCGAGCCCACGAACTCGCGGAACAGCGGGTGCGGGTTGGTGGGCCGGCTCTTGAACTCGGGGTGCGCCTGGGTGCCCACCCAGAAGGGGTGCCCGCGCAGCTCGATGAACTCCACGAGCCGGTGGTCGGGTGAGGTGCCCGACAGCCAGAGGTCCGAGGCCTCGTAGGCGCTCTGGTAGCGGGGGTTGAACTCGTAGCGGTGGCGGTGGCGCTCGGAGACCACCGTCTTGCCGTAGGCCTCGGCCACCCTGGACCCCGGCTCGAGCTCGGCCACGTAGGCCCCGAGGCGCATGGTGCCGCCCTTCTCGGTGACGTCTCGCTGGCTGTCCATGAGGTCGATGACCGGGTGCGGCGTGGAGGCATCGAACTCCGACGAGTTCGCGCCGGCGAGCCCGAGCACGTTGCGGGCGTAGTCGATCGTCATCACCTGCATGCCCAGGCACAGCCCGAGGCACGGGATGTCGTGCTCGCGGGCGTAGGTGGCGGCGGCGATCTTGCCCTCGACGCCGCGCTCGCCGAACCCTCCTGGGATCACGAGGCCGTCGAGGTCGCGGAGGCGACCGGCGGCGAGGAGCCCCTCGACGTCTTCGGCCTGGATCCACTCGATCTCGACCTTGGCGCCGTGGTGGAAGCCGCCGTGCTTGGTGGCCTCGACCACCGAGAGGTAGGCGTCGATCAGGGTGACGTACTTGCCGATGAGGCCGATGCGCACGGGCCGGGTGGCGGCCTCCACCCGCTCCACCAGGGCCTCCCACTCGGTGAGGTCCGGTGGTGCGTCGCCCAGGCGGAGGATCTTGCACACCTCGGTGTCGAGGCCCTCCTCGTGGAGCACGAGCGGGATCTCGTAGATGTTGGCGGCGTCGGCCGCGTTGACGACGGCGTCGGGGTGGACGTCGCAGAGGCTCGAGATCTTCCGCTTGAGCTCGGGCGAGAGGGCCGCCTCGCTCCGGCACACGATGGCGTCGGGCTGGATGCCCCGGCTGCGGAGCTCGGTCACCGAGTGCTGGGTGGGCTTGGTCTTCTGCTCCCCCGACGGGCCGATGAAGGGCACGAGGGTGACGTGCACGTAGCAGACGTTGTCGCGGCCGACGTCGAGCCGGAACTGCCGGATCGCCTCGAGGAACGGGAGGATCTCGATGTCGCCGACCGTGCCCCCCACCTCGGTGATCACGACGTCGACGTCGGGGCGGGCGAGGCGGTTGATGCGCCGCTTGATCTCGTCGGTGATGTGCGGGATGACCTGGACGGTCTTGCCCAGGTAGTCGCCTCGGCGCTCGGCGGCGAGCACGGCGCTGTAGATGGACCCGGTGGTGGCGTTGGAGTCCCGCGAGAGGCTCTCGTCGATGAAGCGCTCGTAGTGCCCGAGGTCGAGGTCGGTCTCGCCCCCGTCGTCGGTGACGAACACCTCGCCGTGCTCGAAGGGGTTCATCGTGCCGGGGTCGACGTTGATGTAGGGGTCGAGCTTCTGCATCGTGACCCGCAGGCCCCGCGCCTTCAGCAACCGCCCCAGCGAGGAGGCCGTGAGGCCCTTCCCCAGCGAGCTCGCCACTCCCCCGGTCACAAAGATGTGCTTCGTCACGGGAGATCAACGTACCCCACCACCGAGGCGCGGCCGATGATGTCGGCGCGGCCCTTGCGGGGCAACGATCCGCTCAGCCGGGCGGGCGCCTGCCCAGCCGATCGATCGCCCGCAGCGGCGCCACGGAGTCGATCGCCCGGGAGAAGGAGACGACCTCGCTGGCCGCGTTCAGCGCCACGAGGACCACGAGCACGACCACCTGGGTGACCACCCCCGTGCTCAGCACCACGCCGGTGGCGACGGCCGCGCCGAGCACGTTGGCGCCGGCATCGCCGAGCATCAGCGCCTCGCGCAGGTCGGGCACCAGCAGGCCGAGCCCCGCGCCCAGGACCGCCACGGTGCCCAGCAGCGCCGGTCGCTCGGCCGCCGACGCCGCCGCCACCACGACGAACCCGGCCAGCAACGCCACCTTGGTGGTGCGTCCGGGTGCCCGGTCGAACAGGTTGCCCAGGTTGGCCCCCAGCGCGATCAGCACCGCTCCGAGCAGCAGGCGGCCGAGCCGGTCCTCCCCGGTGGCGTGGACCACCACGACGGCGAGCAGGCCACCGCCGGCCAGCTTGAGGCCGCCGGTGGTGAGCCGGCCGCGGAGCAGGCTGGTGACGTGGCCCTTGAAGCCGCGGTCGTCGCCGTGGGCCGCCAGGTCGTCGAACGCGCCGAGGAGGCCGAACCCGAGCGCGGCCACCAGCACGGCGCCCCGCCCGGCCGGCTCGCCCGCGCCGGGATCGCGACCGAGGGCATCGGCCACCACGAGGAGGGCCTCGGTGGTCACGACCGCCACCACCAGCACCACCCCGGCGGCCACGGGCACCGATGCGCCGCGGTAGTTGGTGCGCTGCAGCACCGGCGCCGCGAACACGGGCCGTGCCAGCGCCCACAGCACCGACGACGCCGCCGCGCCCACCAGCGCGACGAGGAGCAGCGTCACGGCGGCGGGTCGCCGTCGAGCACCTGGAGGAGCACGTACGGCACGAAGAGCAGGAACATCACAGCCGGGATGGCGATGCCCGAGTCGTTCACGGCCATCCCGAGCACGCACATGGTGAGGCCGCCCCAGAGGCACGCCCGCATCCACGTGGTGTCGGGCACCCGAGCCCGGAGGCGCTCGGGCGGAGCGACCAGCAGGACCACCACGAGCACGAGGGCGAGCGGGATCGTGAGGGTCCAGATCGAGTTGGTGAGGACGGTGAGGTTCGAGTTGACCTTCCGCTCGAGCACCGTGCCCAGTCCGGCGCCGCCCTCGCTCCCCGCCACCGAGCGGACCAGCCGCCCCAGGTGCGTCTGCTCGGACTCGGGCCGGCTCAGATCGATGGCGGCGAACAGGGCGAGCGCGGCCAGGGTGACGGCTCCGCTCACCGCCACCAGCCGGGGCCGGACGGCTCGGCCGAGCAGCAGCCACACCACCAGGAAGGCGGTGGGGATGATCGACAGGACGCCGCCGACGTCGGACCCGAGGCCCGGGTGCCCGTCCATGACCACGGTGAGGAGGAACAGCCCGATCACCGCCACCACGAGGCGCGTGCGGGTGGGCCCGGGGCGGTCGCCGTCGAAGAGGGCCCACAGCGAGCACGACAGCAGCACCGTCCCCATGGACAGCAGCGAGTACGCCGGGTTGCCGAACCCCGCGAAGCGCCCCGCCACCAACGGTGAGTAGCCGAAGATCGTGTTCAGCTGCAGGCGTCCGCCGGTGGAGATGTCGATCACCAGCAGGGCGTAGGTGAGCGCCACCGGCACCGTGGCCACGAGCACCGGCCGCCGGACGTCGTCGACGAGGCGGCCCAGGCGCGTGGCGAGCACGGCCACCAGCGCGGCGCCGACGTACATGGCCAACACGTAGGGCCAGAACCCGATGCGGTAGATCCGACCGATCCCGAGGGCGAACGACACCACCGGCGTGGACATGACGACGAGGCCGAGCCCGAGCGCCAGGCGGCGCAGCAGCGGGGTGCCGAGCACCACCGCGCCCAGCGCGAGCAGTGCGAGCAGGATCTGCAGCACCACGAACGTGATCGTGATGGTGGTGACCGAGCTGTCCCGGAACGCCGTGGCCCGGTTCTGCTCGAGGAACCGCTCGTAGCGCCCGGACCCCGTGTCGCCGTCGTTGCCGGCCGAGATCGCCGATCCGGTCATGGAGTCGGGCGGTGCCACGCCGAGCTGCTCCAGGATGGTGGGTGCCACGTCGGGGAGGGTGACGTAGCCCGTGCGCCTGGTGGTGCCGCTCGTGAGCGTGCCGGAGGAGAACCCCGGGCCCCGGATCGCGATCGGGGTGAGCGTCTCGCCCGAGCGCGGCGCGGCCGGCGAGGCCACCACCACGAGGTCGTCGGGCCCGGTGCGTTCGAGCAGCTGGCCGAGGAGGCGGTCCGAGCGGGCCACCGCGGCGTCGACCAGCGCCCGGCCCTGCCTTCCGTCGGTGCGGCTGCGGTACTGGTCGGCGCGCTCCACGTCGCTCAGCTCCACCAGGGCCACGACGTCGCGGTCCCACACCTCGTCGAAGGCGTCGAGCACCGCCTCCGACGACATGCGCACGCCGAACGGCGCAGCCGGATCGCGGCGCAGCAGGTTCCGGGTGATCGACCCCACCGGCACCTGCCCCCGACGATCCATGAGGGCCAGGCCGGCCGGTCGGCTCTCGCCGCTGACGGGTTCGATCGACGCGGTGGCCGACGGGCCCTGCCCGATCTGGGAGTCCATGTTGTTGTCGTCGTCGTTGGGCTCGCCGGTGGGTGCCGCGGGGTCGAACGTGACCGGGCTCGCCGAGCTGAGCTCGACGTCTCCGTTGCCCACCACCGCCGCGGTGAATCCGGCGCCGGCCAGGGCCGAGCCGAGGGCGCCGGGCTCGGCCCCGTACAGGTAGCGATCGTTGAGCGCCGTGATGGCCGGGATCGAGAGCTGGAGCAGGTCGCCGGCAACCGGCCATCCGGTCCGACGCTCGTAGGCCTGGGCCGCCGTGCCGTTCTCGTAGCCCTCGCCCGCCTCCAGCATCCGCCCGGCGTCGCCGTCGCGCGCGCCGGCGCGGTTGCCGGCCCCGATGGTGGTGTATGCCTCGCCGAGGGCCGTGCGGGGCCCGATGGTGCGTAGGCTGAGGTCGCCCACGGCGCTCTGCTCGAGGAAGGCCGACAGGTGCGGGAGGTCGCCGTCGGCCACCTGCTGCCAGGTGAGGCGGGGGATCGTGACCACCAGCACCCGCCCGGGTCGGTCCGACGCCGAGCTCTGCGCCTGGGCCGCCGACGGCACGCCCCACAGGGGCGCGACGACCAGGAGGGCGACGAGGGCCACCAGGATCGCCGGGACGAGCCTCAGGCGGGGCTGCGTCATCGATCGGGCTCCTCGGTCACCAGCTCGTAGACCTCTTCCACCTGCCGGACCAGGGCGTCGGTGTCGAAGTGCGGGGCCACCAGCTTCGCGCCTGCTCGCCCCAGTCCGGCGGCACGCACCGGATCGGCCAGCAGGTCGGCGATGGCGCCGGCCAGCGCCTCGGGGTCCGACGGCGGCACGAGGCGACCGGTCTCACCATCGATCACCATCTCCGGGACCGGCCCGACCGCCGTGGCCACCACGGGCCGCGCCAGCGCCAGCGCCTCAGCCACCACGAGCCCGAAGCCCTCCCACACCGAGCACATGACCACGACGTCGGCTGCAGCCTGGTGGTCGGTGGCGTCGGCCTGCTCCCCCACCAGGTGTACGCGGGCCTCGAGCCCGTGGCGGCGCACCAGCTGCTCCAGCTCGCCACGCTGGGGCCCCTCGCCCACCACGACCACCTGCACGGCGGGGTCCAGGCGGGTGGCGGCCTCCACGAGCGTGGCGACGTCCTTCTGCGGGTGGAGCCGGCCCACCAGCACCACGAGCGGATCGTCCGGACCGATGCCGAGCTCGGCCCGGACCTCGGCGGCCGTGCGCCGCACCACCGGGGTGGGACCCACGGGCGCCACGAGGTGCAGCGGCCGGGGGGCGTGGGGCGCCAGGTGGTCGCGCATCTGGGGCGAGATCACGATCGTCTCCCGGGCCCGTGCCGGCAACCTTCCCTCGAGGACCCGCAGCAACGGTGCGGTGCGTCCGGAGGCGCCGTCGAGCACGAGGTTGTGCACGGTGACGACCAGCTTGGGGCCCGCGCCCGCCGCCCAGGCCACCCACCCGGCGGTGAGGCCGTGGGCGTGGACGACGTCGGCGTCGTGCACCAGCGGTCGCAGCGCCCGCGCCGCGGCGAGGGCGTGGGGCCCGAGCGCCACGGGCACGGCGACCAGATCGGTCCGGAGTCCGTCGAGCACGCCCGCGGGGCCCGCCACCGTGACCTCCCAGCCGCGCCGCTCGAGGCCTGCGGCGAGGACGGCCACGTGCCGGCGGATGCCACCGGTGGACGGTCCCAAGACCTCCAGGACGTGCCGGCTCACCGTCCCCCACCCCCGCGCAGCGCGCCCACCATGGCGCGAGGCGACGGGCCGCCGAAGAGGGCGGTCACCAGGGCGAACAGCACCACGATGCCCCC
>JAHBSN010000068.1 GCA_019639095.1 Actinomycetota bacterium | reverse complement strand
GACTCGCCCACCGACCCCCGCCCCGAGCCCTCCACCGAGATCGTCACCGGGTACGCCGGCGGCGACACCCGCTTCCAGGTCCTGGCCCGGGTCCACTCCCTGCCTCGCAAGCTGGGCCTCAACCTCAAGGTCGACCTGCCCGACGACGACCTGCGGCTCGACAGCTGGCTCCCGGTCTACGCCGGGGTCAACTGGCACGAGCGCGAGACCCACGAGATGTTCGGGATCGCCTTCGACGGCCACCCCCACCTCGTGAACCTGTACCTGCCGGGCGAGTTCGAGGGCTTCCCGCTCCGCAAGACCTTCCCGCTCCTCGCCCGCCAGGTGAAGCCGTGGCCGGGCATCGTCGACGTGGAGCCGATGCCGTCCGAGGACGGGGACGACGACGCCGAGTCCGACGGGGAGGCGAGCGAATGACCGCAGTCACCGACCGCCAGAAGCTGGCCTACGCCAACGCCCAGGCCGCCGACGGCCGGGTCAACCTGGAGTTCGAGACCGACGAGGGCATGACCCTCAACATGGGCCCGCAGCACCCGGCCACCCACGGCACGCTGCGGATCATCGTGAAGCTCGACGGCGAGCAGGTGATCTCCTGCGAACCGGTCATGGGCTACATGCACCGCGGCTACGAGAAGCTCACCGAGGTGCGCACCTATCCGCAGGTGACCACGCTCATCAACCGGATCGACTGGCTCGGCAGCTTCGCCAACGAGGTGCCGTTCATCCTGGCCGCCGAGAAGCTCATGGAGATCGAGGCCCCGCCTCGGGCCCAGTGGATCCGCACGATCCTCTTCGAGATGTCGCGCATCGCCAACATCTCGCTGTTCGTGGGCGACATGGCGCTGCACATCGGCGCCATGACCGCGGCGTTCTACGCCTTCCGCGACCGCGAGTTCGTCCTGAACCAGATCGAGGGCGCCACCGGCGGTCGGTTCCACCCGAACTTCGACCGCATCGGCGGCCTCAAGGACGACCTGCCCAAGGGCTGGCTGGCCGACACCAAGGCGGCCATGGCCCGCATCCGCGACTTCTGCGACGAGATGGAGACGCTCGTCGAGGGCAACGAGATCTTCCAGGCCCGCACCCGTGGCATCGGCGTGATCCCGGCCGACATCGCCCTGCAGTACGGCATGTCCGGCGCCAACCTGCGCGCCAGCGGCGTCGACTGGGACCTCCGCCGCGACGAGCCGGTCGGCCTGGCGTGGAACGAGGTCGACTGGAAGGTCATCACCCACCCCGACGGCGACTCCTTCGCCCGGTTCTGGGTGCGGCTCCAGGAGATCCGCGAGGCCACCTCGATCATCGACCAGCTCTGCGACGGCCTCCCGGCGGGGCCGATCATGGCCAAGGTCCCGCGCATCATCAAGGTGCCCGAGGGCGAGGCCTGGGTGGCCACCGAGAACCCGCTCGGCGAGATGGGCTACTACGTGGTGTCCAAGGGCGACCTCGGGCCGTTCCGGGTCAAGATCCGCACCGCATCGTTCAACAACGTGGCCGTGGTGCCGTGGGTGTGCCGGGGCGTCTACGTCCCCGACGTCGTCACGATCCTCGCCTCGCTCTACTTCATCCTCGGAGACATCGACCGGTGAGCGGCATGGTGCTGGGCCTCTTCGAGAACTACTGGCAGGTCTCGATCCTGCGATCGGTCGGCGTGCTCGCCGCGGTGCTGCTGCCCGCCGGCACGTTCGTCTACGTCTTCCTCTTCAAGATGGTCTCGTTCATGCAGAGCCGCCTCGGGCCCATGGAGGCCGGGCCCTTCGGCTCGATGCAGCTGCTCGCCGAGGTCGGCAAGTTCATCCAGAAGGAGGACATCGTCCCCGAGCAGGCCGACCGCAAGCTCTTCAAGGCGGCGCCCTACCTGGTGGTGGGCACCGTGCTGCTCGTGTACCTGGCGGTGCCGTTCGGGCCCGACATGTGGTTCGCCAACCTCGAGGGCGGGGTCTTCTACATCCTGGCGGTGTCGTCGATCTCCTCCCTCGGCGTCCTGCTGGCCGGCTGGTCGTCGGCCAACAAGTACGCCCTCATCGGCGGCCTCCGCGCCGCCGGCCAGCTCATCGCCTACGAGCTCCCCATGGTCCTCGCCGTGGTGGGTGTGGTCATCCAGGCCGGCACCATGAACCTGAGCGGCATCGTGGCCGCCCAGGCCAACGGCGAGATCTTCGGGTTCAGCGGCATCGGCAACCCGTACTTCATCACCCAGTTCGTGGCCCTCGGCATCTTCCTGATCGCCGTCCAGGCCGAGCTGGGCCAGACCCCGTTCGACATGCCGATCGCCGAGTCGGAGCTGGTCACCGGCTACATCACCGAGTACTCGGGCCTGCGGTTCCTGCTCTTCTTCATCGGCGAGTTCGCCTCCGCCGGCGCCTTCGCCGCCGTGGCCGCCACCCTCTTCATGGGCGGGTGGGCCGTGCCCACCGCCTGGGCCGACCTCGACAGCAACTGGTTCAACCTCATCGGCCCCCTGCTGATGCTCACCAAGATGATGCTGATCGGCGGGCTGATCTTCTTCGTTCGGTTCACCTTCCCCCGCTTCCGTGAAGACCAGCTCCAGAAGCTCGCCTGGACCGTGCTGATCCCGATCGCGCTGGTCAACATCCTCGCCACCACGATCTTGAAGGTTGCGTTCTGATGGCACCGAAACCCAAGGTCCCCGGCATCGTCAAGGGCATGGGCGTCACCTTCAAGGAGATGACCCAGACCATCTGGCCCGGTGAGGGCGCCAAGCGCTTCCTCCAGCCGCCGTCGCCCGCCAAGGGCGCGGCCACCGTGCAGTACCCCCACGAGAAGGAGGCGCCGCCCACCCGGGCCCGAGGCGTCATCGCCCTCAAGGAGGACAACTGCACGGTCTGCATGCTGTGCGCCCGCAGCTGCCCCGACTGGTGCATCTACATCGAGGGCCACAAGGAGAAGGCGCCGCCGCGCCGTCCCGGTGGCAAGGAGCGCACCGTCTCCGCGCTCGACCGCTTCGACATCGACTACTCGCTGTGCATGTACTGCGGGATCTGCGTGGAGGTGTGCCCGTTCGAGGCCCTCTTCTGGAGCCCCGAGTTCGAGTACTCCGAGCCCCGCATCGCCGACCTGCTCCACGACAAGGAGCGCCTCGGCGAGTGGATGGAGACCGTGCCCGACTTCGAGCCCTACGAGGCCGGGTCGCAGGCCAAGGTGAAGAAGGTGCCGCGGTGACCTTCCTGCTCGCGGCCGCCCAGAACGCCGATGCGCCCACGCTCGCGGCGCAGAACGTCGCGTTCGGCATCATCGCCGCCCTGATGATCTACGCCGCCGTGCGGCTCGTGACCACCGACAACGTGGTCCACGCCGCCGTGCACCTCGTGCTCGTGCTCGCCGGCGCCGCCGCCCAGTTCATCCTGCTCGGCGCCGAGTTCATCGCCATCACCCAGGTGCTGGTCTACATCGGCGCCATCGTGGTGCTGTTCCTCTTCGGCATCATGCTCACCAAGGCGCCGATGTCGGGCGAGGAGAAGCTCAGCCGCGACAACTGGATGCTCGGCGGGGCCACCGGCCTGGTGCTGCTCGGCCTGCTGGGCTACGCCCTGATCGACAGCTTCGGCGGTGACCGCCTCCCCGCGGACCTCATGCCCACCGACACCCGGGCCGTGTCCGACGCCATCTTCGGCACCTACCTCGTGCCGTTCGAGATCATCTCGCTGCTCCTGCTCGCCGCGCTCGTGGGCGCCATCGTGATCGCCCGCCGGGACTAGGAGGCCCCATGCTGCTCAACCAGTTCCTCCTCCTCGCCGCGGTGCTGTTCTGCATCGGCGTGTACGGCGTGATCTCCCGCCGCAACGGCGTGATGGTCCTCATGTCGATCGAGCTCATCTTGAACTCGGTCAACCTGAACCTGGTGGCGTTCAGCGCCATGACCGGTGCCGTCTCCGGCCAGGTGTTCGCCCTCTTCGTGATCGCGGTGGCCGCCGCCGAGGTGGGCGTCGGCCTGGCCATCGTGCTGGCGATCTTCCGCACCTACCGCAGCGTCGACCTCGACCAGGTCGACCTCATGAAGGGCTGATCGTGCTCACCCACGCCTGGATCATCCCCGCCATCCCGGCCCTGTCGTTCGTCATCATCCTGGCGTTCGGCAAGAAGCTGCCGCGCGGCGGCTCGGAGGTCGGCATCGCCGCGGTGGCGATCTGCTTCGTGCTCGCCCTGGCCGTGGGGGCCGGCTGGATCGACCGGGTGAACCACCCGCCGGAGGCCTCCCACGGCGAGGTGGCCACGGCCACCGCCGAGGGCGACTCCCACGGCACCGAGGCCACCGCGGCCGAGGGCGAGGCCGACGGCCACGGCACCGAGGCCACCGCGGCGGAGGGCGAGGCCGACTCGCACGGCACCGAGGCCACCGCGGCCGAGGGCGAGGGCGAGGGCCACAGCGCCGAGGGCGAGGGGGAGCACCACGTCACCGAGCCGGTGGTGCGCCACATCACCTGGTTCCAGAACCAGGGGATCGACATCAAGGTCGGCACCCTGATCGACGGCCTCAGCGCCATCCTGCTCGTGGTCGTCACCCTCATCTCGCTGCTGGTGCACGTCTTCTCCACCGACTACGTGGCCGGCGACCGCCGCTACACCCACTACTTCGCCTTCCTCAGCCTCTTCACCGCCTCGATGCTCTTCTTCGTGGTGGCCGAGAACACGTTGCAGATGATCGTGGGCTGGGAGCTGGTGGGCTTGTGCTCGTTCGGCCTGATCGGGCACTGGTGGGAGGAGAAGCCCAACTCCGATGCCGCCCTCAAGGCGTTCCTCACCAACCGCGTGGGCGACGTCGGCCTGCTGTGCGGCGTGATCATCCTCTACTTCGCCGCGGGCCGGACCTTCGACACCATCACCATCAACACGATGGCCAACAGCGGCGAGATCCGGCACTTCCTGCTGCTCGTGGCCTCGCTGTCCCTGATGACCGCGGTGATGAGCAAGTCGGGCCAGTTCATCCTGCACACCTGGCTGCCCGACGCCATGGCCGGCCCCACGCCGGTGTCGGCGCTCATCCACGCCGCCACCATGGTGGTGGCCGGCGTGTTCATGATCGCCCGCCTCTACGGCGTGTTCTTCAACGGCCTCTCGATCGGCACCGCCAACATCAACGCCCTCGCGGTGGTCGGTTCGATCACGCTGCTGTTCGGCGGCCTGCTCGCCTTCGTGCAGTCCGACATCAAGAAGGTCCTCGCCTACTCCACGGTGAGCCAGCTCGGCTACATGGTCATGGCGCTCGGCGTGGGGGCCTGGACCGCGGCCATCTTCCACCTCTTCACCCACGCCATCTTCAAGGCCTGCCTGTTCCTCGGATCGGGCTCGCTCGCCCACCACATCCACTCCTTCGACATGAAGAAGGACATGGGCGGCATGAAGAAGGTCATGCCCTGGACCTACCGCACCTTCATCGCCGGCACCGCCGCCCTGGTGGCGTTCCCGCTCACCGCCGGCTTCTGGTCCAAGGACGAGATCCTGGCCGGCGCCATGCAGCTGGGCGGTGGGGGCGACGGGTACCCGCTCATGCTGATCATGGGCACCCTGGGTGCCGCCGTCACCGGCGCCTACATGACCCGGGCCATCTGGTACGTGTTCGAGGGCGAGCCCCGCGGCAAGTCCGCCGAGCACGAGCTCCACGAGAACGGACCGCGCATCGTGGTGCCGCTGATGATCCTCGCCGTGGGTGCGCTCGTGGCCGGGTTCGTCAACCTGCCCGAGGCGTTGGCGCCGGAGAGCATCGCGCTGCGGTTCGAGCACTTCGTGGAGCCCACCGCGGCGTACTTCCCCGAGATCAGCCACCCCGAGTTCAGCCTGCCGCTGGCGATCATCTCCACGCTCATCGGCTTCCTCGGCATCGGGCTCGCCTACGCCTGGTACTGGAAGGGCGTCGGGTTCCACGGGATCACCGAGCGCAACCGCTACGCCCGGGCCGGCTACAAGGTCCTCGAGAACAAGTACGGCCTCGACATCCTCTACACCGACATCATCGCCGGCACCACCAAGGGCCCGATCGCCCGGGCCGCCTACTGGTTCAACCAGAACGTGATCGACGGCCTGGTGAACCTCGTGGCCGACACCGCCCGCACCACGGGGGCGTGGGTCTACCGCTACATCGACCAGGGCGTGGTCGACACCGTGGTCAAGGGCTCCGGCGGGGTGGCCGAGGGCTCCGGCGAGGTGCTGCGCAAGGCCCAGACCGGCAAGGTCCAGGCCTACGGCGCCTATCTGTTCCTGGGGGCCGCCGTGCTGGCCGCCATCTTCGTAGTGATCGCAAGTTGAGGACGAGGGAGTCGCAACCGTGAAGGACCTGCTCAACGGCTGGGGGCCGACGGCCGCCGTGTTCCTGCCCCTGGTGGGAGTCGCGGTGATGCTGGCCATCCCCAAGTCGGAGGAGACCCTGCACAAGGTGGTGGCGCTGGCCACCAGCCTGGCGGTCTTCGTGGTCGGGGTCGGCATGCTCGCCGAGTTCGACTACGACAAGACCGCCGAGATGCAGTTCTTCGTCAACAAGACCTGGATCGAGATGATCAACAGCCGCTACATCGTCGGCATCGACGGGATCTCGCTCCCGCTGATCGCCCTCACGGTTTTTGTGGTGCCGCTGGTGATCATCTACTCGTGGAACCACTTCCCCGAGCCGCACAACCCGAAGGCGTTCCTCATCCTGATCCTGGTCCTCGAGACCGGCATGGTGGGCACCTTCGTGGCCCAGGACCTGCTGCTCTTCTTCGTCTTCTTCGAGCTCGTGCTGCTCCCGATGTACTTCATGATCGGCGTGTACGGCGGCGAGGACCGCAAGTACGCCTCGCTGAAGTTCTTCCTCTACACCGCCTTCGGCTCGGCGCTCATGATCGTGGCCATCCTGGCCACCTACTTCCTGTCGCCCAAGGTCAACGTCGGCGGCGAGATGATGCACACCTTCTCGATGATCGAGCTCTCGAAGTGGGGCGGCGCCGGCCTGGCCAAGGGCACCGCCGTGCTGATCTTCGGCGGCTTCTTCATGGGCTTCGGCATCAAGGTGCCGATGTTCCCCTTCCACACCTGGCTGCCCGACGCCCACACCCAGGCCCCCACCCAGGGCTCGGTGATCCTGGCCGCGGTGCTGCTGAAGCTCGGCACCTACGGCTTCGTCCGGATCGCCATCCCGATCCTGCCCGTGGCCGCGGTCGAGTGGGCGCCCGTCATCGGCGCCCTCGCGGTGATCGGCATCATCTACGGCGCCCTCGGCTGCCTCGCCCAGACCGACATGAAGCGCCTGATCGCCTTCTCGTCGGTGGCCCACATGGGCTACGTGATGCTCGGCATCGCCACGCTCACGCCCTTCGGCACCAACGCCGCCATCTTCGGCATGGTGGCCCACGGCCTCATCACCGGCATGCTCTTCTTCCTCGCCGGCACGGTGAAGGACCGCTACCACACCCTCGAGATCAAGCGCCTCGGCGGCCTGCTCCTGCAGGCCCCCCGCATGGGCTGGCTCCTCGCCTTCTCCTGCATGGCGTCGCTCGGCCTGCCCGGCCTCGCCGGCTTCTGGGGTGAGTTCCCGGCCATCCTCTCGGCCTACGAGCCCGCCGAGGGCCTCAGCGTGCCGCTGTTCCGCTTCTTCATGGTGGTGGCCGCCATCGGCACCGTGTTCGCCGCCGGCTACCTCCTCTGGCTCCTCCAGCGGGTGGCCTTCGGCACGCCCACCGAGGAGTTCGAGGGCAAGCACATCCACGACATGCACCTCACCGACTACCTGGCCTGGTCGCCGATGGTGGCGCTGATCGTGATCCTCGGCGTCTACCCGAACCTGCTGTTCAAGATCACCGACGGCGCCGTCGTCCACAGCCTCTCGCAGATCGCAGGGGGCTGATCGTGCTGGCCACCCTGCTCGCCGCCGGCTCCGGCTTCGTCCGGCCCGCCATCGACTGGCACGCGCTCGCGCCCGAGGTGATCCTCGTGATCACCATCGCGGTCGCCCTGCTGGTGGACGTGAGCACCGACGACGGCAGCCGCTGGACGGTGTCGTCGGTGGCGGGCATCGGCCTGCTGGCGGCCATGGTGCCGATCCTCACGCTGGCCGCCGACGACTCGAGCCGGGTCATGTTCGGCGGGGCCTACGTGGTGGACGACTTCGCGCTGGTGCTGAAGGGCCTGTTCCTCGTGGCCGGCTACCTCACCATCCTCCTGTCGTCCACCACCATCGCCGAGGGCGACTACCACGAGGGGGAGTACTACCTGCTGCTCGTGTCGTCGGTGCTCGGCATGACCTTCATGGCCTCGGCCCGGGACCTCATCTCGATCTTCGTGGCCCTCGAGATGCTCTCGATCCCGGCGTACCTGCTGGCGTCGTGGCGCAAGCGCACCCAGACCGGCATCGAGGCCGGCATGAAGTACTACCTGATGGGCGTGTTCGCCACGGCGGTGATGCTCTACGGCATGTCGCTGATCTACGGCGGCACCGGCTCCACCCTGCTGGCCGACGTCGGCCAGTCGGTGGCCGGCTCCTTCGGCGACAAGCCGGTGGCGGTGATCGGGATCGTGTTCACGCTGGTGGGCTTCGCCTTCAAGATCTCGGCGGTCCCGTTCCACCACTGGGCTCCTGACACCTACGAGGGCGCGCCCACGCCGATCACCGCCTTCCTGTCGGTGGCGTCCAAGTCGGCCGGCTTCGTGGCCATCCTGCAGCTGGTCTTCATCGGCTTCTACGGCCGCACCGACACCGTGCGCCCGCTGATCTTCGTGCTCGCCGTGCTCACCATGACCGTGGGCAACGTGATCGCCCTGCGCCAGACCAACATCGTGCGCCTGTTCGCCTACTCGTCGGTGGCCCAGGCCGGGTTCATCTTGGCCCCGCTCGCCGTGGTGGGCTCCGGCGGCACCGACGTGGCCGACAAGATCCTGTCGTCGGTGGTGCTCTACCTGGTCGTCTACACGGTCATGAACCTCGGCGCCTTCGGCGTGATCATCACGGTCAGCCGGCGCCTGCGCTCGGGCGAGATCGCCGACTGGGCCGGCCTGTTCACCTACGCCCCCGGCCTGGCGGTGGCCATGGGCGCGTTCCTGTTCGGGCTCGGCGGCATCCCGCCGGCTGCGGGCTGGTTCGCCAAGTTCCAGCTGTTCAACGCCGTGGTGAGCGCCGGCACGCCGGCCGCCTACGCCATGGGCGTGGTGATGGCGGTCAACTCGGTGCTGTCCCTCGCGTACTACCTGGGCGTCATGCGGACCATGTTCATGGACGACGTGCCCGACGGCGACCTGACCCCGGTGCGGGTCCCGGTCCCGCTCGGTGCCGCGGTCGGCCTCGCCCTGGTGGCCACCCTCGTCATCGGCGTGGTGCCGAGCGTGGTGGCCGACATGGCCGACGGCGCCACCTTCGCGTTCCTGCCGGGTCGCTGACCCGGCTCGGCGCGCGGCCCGGGCACCCTCGGGCACGCTGGTGACGTGAACGACCTCGAGGCGCTGCTCGTCGACCACATCGCCGAGCACGGCCCGATCGGCTTCGACGACTACGTCGACCACGCGCTGTACGCGCCCGGACTGGGTTTCTACGGGCGCGGCGGGGGAGCCGGGCGCCGTCGCGACTTCCTCACCAGCCCCGAGGTGGGCCCGCTGTTCGGTGCCGTGGTGGCCCGGGCGCTCGACTCGTGGTGGGACTCGCTCGCACGCCCCGATCCCTACGTGGTGGTCGAGGCCGGCGCCGGGCCGGGATCGCTCGCCCGGGCGGTGCTCGCCGCTGCGCCCCGGTGCGCGTCGGCCCTGCAGCTGGTGCTCGTGGAGGCGGCCGAGGTCCAGTGGGCCACGCACCCCGAGGGCGCCACCAGCCGGGCCGAGCTGCCGGGGCCGGGCGAGCTCGGACCGGGACCGGTGGTGGTGCTCGCCAACGAGCTCCTGGACAACCTCCCGTTCGGCCTGGTCGAGCTCACCGAGCACGGCTGGTGCGAGCTCCACGTGGGCGCCGCCCCGGCCGCCGACGCGTCGATCGCGGGCGGCGGCCTCGTGGAGGTGCTGGTGCCGCTCGACGCGCGCCGGGCAGGGTGGTGTTGGGGCCGCGCCGGGCGAGCGGCGCCGGTGGGCACGCGCCTGCCCGTGCAGGCGGCCGCCGCGGTCTGGCTCGATGCCGCGCTCGGACTGGCCGGTGAGGGCGGGCGGGTCGTGGTGGTCGACTACGCCAGCTCCACCCGGGAGATGGCGCGACGACCGTGGGAGGAGTGGGTGCGCACCTACGCCGGCCACGGCCGCGCCGGTCACCCCCTCCGCGACCCCGGTTCGTGCGACATCACCGTGGAGGTCGCCGTGGACCAGCTCGCCACCGTGGCACCGCCCGACCGCGACCGATCCCAGGCCGAGTTCCTCGCCGCGCACGGGATCCGGGAGCTGGTGGCCGAGGGCGCCGCCCGTTGGCGGGCCGAGGGCGCGGCCGGCGGGCTGGCGGCCATCGCCGGACGCAGCCGCGTCCACGAGGCCGACGCCCTCACCGACCCCGCCGGCCTCGGTGCCTTCCGGGTCCTCGAGTGGGACACCTGACGTGGCCCGCCGTCCTCCGCCCCCGCACCATCCCAACGGCCACCCCGAGCGGTGGCGCATCCTCGCCGTGCTCTGCGCCGCGCTCTGCATCGTGGCGCTCGACAACACGATCCTCGCCGTGGCCGTGCCGCGCCTGGGCGAGGCCCTCGGTGCCGACGAGACCGCCCTGCAGTGGATCACCGCCGCCTACGGCCTGGTGCTGGCCGCGCTGCTCCTCCCCCTCGCCGGGCTCGGCGATCGCTTCGGGCGCAAGGGCCTGCTGCTCGTGGGTCTCACCCTGTTCGGGGTGGCGTCGGTGGCGGCCGCGCGGTCGACGTCGACCTCCCAGCTGGTGGCGGCGCGCGCCCTGATGGGCATCGGTGGTGCGGCCACCATGCCGGCCACGCTCTCGGTGCTGGGGAACGTCTTCGCCGACCACGAGCGCGGTCGGGCCATCGCCCTGTGGTCCGGCGTGGCGAGCATCGCCGGGGGCGCCGGGCCGCTGGTGGGCGGGTTCCTGCTGGCCCACTTCTGGTGGGGATCGGTCTTCCTGGTGAACGTGCCGGTGATCCTCGGGGTCTTCGCCGCGGTGGCGATCCTGGTGCCCACGTCGCGCGATCCCGCGTCGCCGCCGGTCGACGTGGTCGGCTCGGTGCTCTGGGCCGCGGCGCTGGGCCTGGTGCTCTTCGCGCTCATCCAGGGCGGCGAGGCGGGTGGGATCGATGTCAGCCTCCTGGCCGTCCTCGCGCTCGGCCTCGCCCTGCTGGCGACGTTCGCCGCCTGGGAGCGCCGCTGCCCGCACCCGTTGCTGGTGCCCGCGGTGGTGGCCGACCGCCGCATGCAGGCGGGCATCGTGGTGGTGCCCACCGTCTTCTTCTGCGTCTTCGGCGCCCAGTTCGTGCTGACCCAGTGGCTCCAGGGGGTGCAGCAGCTCACCCCGCTGGCGGCCGGTCTGTGCTTCGTGCCCAACGCGGCGCTGATCTTCGCCGGGTCGCTGCTGTCCACCCGCCTGGTGGCCGCCGTCGGCCTGGGACGGTCCGCGGCCACCGGCCTGCTCGTGCTGGCCGCCGCACTGGTGGGCGGCGGCCTGTTCCACGCGAGCCTGCCGCCGGTGCTGGTGGCGATCGCCGTGGCCGGCTTCGGCGTCGGGCTGGCCACGCCGCCGGGGGTCGAGCTGATCATGGGCTCGGTGGCGCCGCACCAGGCCGGCCAGGCGGCGGGCATCAACGAGACCATCGTGGAGGCCGGGGGCGCCCTCGGCATCGCCGTCACCGGCACGGTGCTGGCCCTCGCGGTGGGCGGCGTGGGGCGCATCTCGCCCGAGCAGCTGGCCGGACCCGACGGCCATGCCGCCCGCCAGCTCTTCAGCGATGCGCTCGTCGCCCCGATGCTGGCGGCCGCGGCGCTCTGCCTCGCCGCCGCCGTGGCGGTGGTGCGACTCGCGGCCCACGTCGGACCGGTGGCCGCGCACGCGTCCGATTCCGCCGGTACGGTCGCACCGTGATCCGCCGTGCCACCTCCACCCTCGCCGTCGCCGTGCTCCTGGTCGCCGGAGCCGGCGCCTGCTCGTCGAGCGACGACGCCTCGTCGCCGTCCACCACGGCGGCCGCCACCTCCACCACCGAGGCGGCCGACGCTCGCCCCGCCTACGAGGGCCGCGGCCCGCACCCCGTGGGCAGCGAGCAGATCGCCCTGGCCGACGGCCGCCGCGTCGTGGTCTGGTACCCGGCGGCCGATGCCGCCGCCGACCAGCCGAAGGAGACCTTCGACATCGCGAGCCTGCTCTCGCCCGACCTCCAGGCCCAGATCGCGCCGGAGCTGCGGCCGCAGTACGAGATCGACGCCCACCCCGGGGCCGACCCGGCCACCGACGGGCCCTTCCCGGTGGTGCTGTTCAGCCACGGGTACGCCGGGTTCCCGGAGCAGTCGGCCGACCTCACCTCGCACCTCGCCAGCTGGGGCTTCGTGGTGGTGGCCCCGGATCACGTCGAGCGCAGCCTGAGCGGCCTGCTCGGCACCGCCTCCCAGGGCGTGGCGCCCATGGACGATCCCGCCGTGCTGTCGGCGTCGCTCGACGCCGCCACGGCCGACGCCGAGCGGGACGGCTCGCCGCTGGCCGACCTGCTCGACCTGGACCGCGTGGCGGTGGTCGGCCACTCCGCGGGTGCCCGCGCCGCCTACCTCACCGCGTCGTCCGACGATCGCATCGACGCCTTCGTCTCCTACTCGGTGGGCCTCAGCCAGGGTCCCGACGACGCCGCCACCGAGGCGCCCCCCGTGCCGGAGGTGCCCGGCATGGTCATGCTCGGCGAGGCCGACGGGATCATCCCGGCCGACACCAGCCGCGCCGTCTACGAGGGCATGGACACCCCGAAGTACCTCGTGGAGATCGCCGACGCCGGCCACCTCGTGTTCTCCGACATCTGCCTGATCGGCCGCGACCAGGGCGGGTTGGTGGCGCTCGTGAAGGAGGCCGGGCTGGACCTCCCCGACCAGCTGCTCCGCCTTGCGAGCGACGGCTGCGAGGACGACGCGCTGCTGCCGTCGAAGGCGTTCCCGGCCATCGACCACTTCAGCGTGGCGTTCCTCCGCAGCGCGCTCGGGATCGACGAGGAGCCGGTGGGCCTCGACGCCGAGACCGCGGCCATGTTCACCACCGCCGACGTCACCTTCGAGTCCGACCCCGGCTGACCGCCACGCGCCTCGGCGCCGGCCGCTCAGGAAGCCGACACCGGCCCGTCACACACCATGCGCGCGCCGGAAACCTCGGGTTCGTAGCGTGGTCACCATGTTGAAGCTCCACCGGCGATCGCGAGAGGACGCGCCGCCGGCCCCCCACGAACCTCCTCCCGGCCACGCCTCGGTGCCGGCCACCTCCGTCGACCCCGAGCGCATCGAGGACGTCGCCGCCTGGCTGCTCGCCGCCGAGACCCGCAGCCCGGCGCCCCACTAGGCCTCGAGGTCGTCCTCGGGCAGGTGGCCGACGTCGTTGAAGCCACGGACGATCCAGCGGTCGCCGATCACGAAGAGCCGGCTGATCGAGCCGTTGTCGGCGCCCCCGAACGCGAACGCGCTGCCACCTCGGGACGCCGTGGCCAGCACCTGACCGATCACCCCGCCGTGGCACACGACGGCCACGAGCTGGTCGGGGTGGGCCCGGGCGATCCGGTCGATGGCGGCGGTGGTGCGGGCGGCGAACGCGTCGGCGGGCTCGGCGCCGGGGATCACGTCCCAGCGTCCCTCCCGGACCATCTGCGCCACCACCGGCCCGCCCTCGGCGATCCGCTGCCGGAACGAGCCCTCCCACTCGCCGAGGTGGACCTCCCGGAGGTCGGGCTCCACGATGGGCGTCAGGCCCAGGTGGCGGGCGAGCGGCGCCGCCGTCTCGTGGGTGCGCTGGAGGGTGGTGACGTAGATCGCGGCGATGGGCTCGGTGGCCAGCCGGGCTCCCACCAGCTCGGCCTGGCGTCGCCCGCCGGGGGCGAGCGGCGGGTCGCCGTGGCCGTCCACCTGCTGCGCCGGCCGGCCCGGCACCTCCGGCGCCGACTCCCCGTGGCGCACGAGGAGGATCTCGGCGGCGCCGAGGGGCCGCCGGAACCGGCGCTGGCGGTAGGTGGTCTCGCTCATGGGGCGAACGGTAGGGCGCGGCCGTCCGGTGCTCCCAGGTCGCGGGCCTGGGTACGGTGCCACCCATGACCGCCACGCAGGATCTGACCGGCACCGTCGCCCTCGTCACGGGGGCCAGCAGCGGCATCGGCGAGGCCACCGCGCTCGCTCTGGCCGACGCCGGGGCGGTGGTGGTGGGGGCGGC
>JAHBSN010000067.1 GCA_019639095.1 Actinomycetota bacterium | reverse complement strand
GCGGTGATCGCCGGCTCGGTCGACCCATCGGGCCCGGTCCCGCCGCTCGAGCAGTTGCGCGCGTCGGCCGACGCCTACCGGGCCTTCGCCCTGCACGACCCCGGCACCTACGCCCTCATGTTCGACCGGCCGGTGCTCGACTTCGAGGCGTCCCCCGCCGCGCTCGAGTCGGCGGGCCACGCCTTCAGCCGGCTCGTGGACTCGGTGTCGGCCGTGCAGGCCGCAGGCGGGATCGTCGACGGCGACCCGGTCGACCTGGCTCAGCGCTTCTGGGCCACCATGCACGGCGCCGTGTCGCTCGAGCGCCACGGGATCTGCTTCGCCGCCGATCCCGACGCGCACTACGCCGGCCTGGTGGACACGCTCCTGCGCGGGCTCGACCCCCAGGGCGGCGTGCCCGGCGGCGGGGCGAGCCCTACCCGTCGCCGAGCTCGTCGAGGAGCGCCTGCTCCTCGGGGGTGAGGCCGCCTCGGGCCTCGATCAGGTCGGGCCGGCGGGCCACGGTGCGGGCGAGCGCCTGGGCCCGGCGCCAGCGTGCGACGCGTCCATGGTCGCCCGACCGGAGGACCTCGGGCACCGACCACCCCCGGAACTCGGCCGGCCGGGTGTACTGCGGGTACTCGAGCAGGCCGTCGGCGAAGGACTCGTCGTCGGCGGAGGCGTCGTTGCCCATCACCCCCGGCACCAGCCGACCCACCGCCTCGAGCACCACCAGCGCTGCCACCTCGCCGCCGCCAAGCACGTAGTCGCCGATGGAGAGCTCGCCATCGCACAGGTGGTCGGTCACCCGGGCGTCCACGCCCTCGTAGCGTCCGCACAGCAGGCTGAACCCGGGGCCGACCGCGAGCTCGCGGGCGAGCGCCTGGTCGAGCCGTCGGCCGCCGGGCCCGAGCAGGTAGAGGGGACGCGGGGGGTCGGCCGCCTCCACGGCGGCGAAGAGCGGTTCGGGCATGAGGACCATGCCGGCGCCGCCGCCGAAGGGCGAGCCGTCGACGCTGCGGTGCGGGTCGGTGGTCTCCGAGCGCAGGTCGTGCACCCGCACGTCGAGCAGCTCGCGTCGGCGTGCCCGGCCGAGCAGCGACTGCCCGGCGAAGCCCTCCACCAGCTCTGGGAAGATGGTGAAGACATCGATGCGCACGTCAGGCCCCGGCGCCGAGGAGCCCCTCGGGCGGATCGACCACGACCCGGTCCGGCAGGCCCGACGAGTCGGTCACGAACCCCACCGGCACGAGGGTGCCGTCGGCCAACTCCAGGAGGTCGTCGGCCGGGTTGGCCAGGACCGCCTCGACGCGCCCCCACGTCCGGCCGTCGGGGGTGACGACCTCGGCCCCCACCAGCTCGTGCACCCACAGGGCGTCGGGGTCGTCGATCGCCTCGGCGTAGACGACCTCGCCGTTGAGCGCCTCGGCCGCCTCGCGTGTCTCCACGCCCGAGAGCGAGACGATCCAGCGCTGCTGGAACGGGCGGATGGCGCTCACGGTGCGATCCTGACCGCCCACCTGCCACCGAGCGCCCGGGCGCGTGCGCTCCGGGCGGTCCGAGGTGACGATGGCGGTGACCTCGCCGCGCAGGCCGTGCGCCTTGCCGATGCGGCCGATCTCGAGGAGCGTCACGGCGTCTCCGGGATCGACGCCCCCGGGTGGTTCGGGGGGTCCACGGGGAGCCGGGCCCCCCGTGTGTCGGTGTGGCGGTTCGGGGGGTCCACGGGGGGCGGAGCCCCCCGTGTGTCAGTCAACGAACTCGATGTCGACCGACGTGTCGTCCTTCACGGCGGCGGCGCGCACCACGGTGCGGATCGACTGCGCGATCCGGCCGCGCTTGCCGATGACCCGGCCCATGTCGCCGTCGCCGACGCGCACGTCGAGCTGGACGGCGCCGTGGCGGCCCGGCGAGGTGGACACCGAGACGGCGTCGGGGTTGTCGACCACCTGCTTGACCAGGTACTCGAGCACGGCGGTGGCGTTCGGGACGGCGGCGACCTCGGTGCCGCCGGTCTCCTCGGCGTCGCTCACGAGTCGGCGGCGGCCGCGGCGGGGGCCTCGCCCTTGAACTCGGCCCAGGCGCCGGACACCTTCAGGAGCTTCTCGACCGACTCCGTGGGCTGGGCACCGTTGCGGAGCCACTTCAGCGCCTTCTCGTTGTCGATGAGGATGACCGAGGGCTCCTGGCGGGGCTGGTAGGTGCCCACGATCTCGATGAACCGACCGTTGCGCGGCGACCGGGCGTCGGCGGCGACGACACGGTAGGTGGGCTGCTTCTTCTTGCCCATCCGCATGAGGCGGAGCTTGACGGCCATGGTGTGTGCTTCCTGTTTTCGGCTTCGTGGGAGTTCGTGGGGTGCGGCGCGGGGCGCGAACACCGGCCTGCCATGGTGCGCCATCGAGGGGGGCGGGCGCAAACCCTCCCGGCGCGGGCGGGTCAGATGCCGGGCAGGCGGAAGGGGGTCTTGGGCGAGCCCGCGCCGGGACCGCCCTGGGGCAGGCCGGCGGGGGCCGGACCGCCCTTGGGGGTGACGCGTCCGCCCTTCTGCTTCTTCTTGCCCTTCTTGCGACCGCCGCCGAGGAGCCCGCCGCCGAGGCCCTTCATCATCTTCTGCATCTCGCCGAACTGCTTGAGCAGGGCGTTGACCTCGGAGGTGGTCACCCCGCTGCCGTTGGCGATGCGCAGCCGCCGGGAGCCGTCGATCATCTTCGGGTCTCGCCGCTCGGCGAGGGTCATCGAGTGGATGATGCCCTCGATGCGCGCCAGCTCGCGGTCGTCGATCTCGGTGTTGCGCAGCTCCTTGGGCATGCCCGGCATCAGCTTCATGAGGTTGCCGAGGTTGCCCATCTTCTTGACCTGGGCCATCTGCTCGAGGAAGTCCTCCAGCGTGAACTGGCCCTCGAGCATCCGGTTGGCGGCCTCTTCGGCCTGCTGCTCGTCGAAGGCCTCCTTGGCCTTGTCGATCAGGGTGAGGATGTCGCCCATGCCGAGGATGCGGCCGGCGAGGCGGTCGGGGTGGAAGAGGTCGAACTCGTCGAGCTTCTCGCCCGTGGACGCGAAGGCGATGGGCTTGCCCACCACCTCCTTCACCGAGAGGGCGGCACCGCCGCGGGCGTCGCCGTCGAGCTTGGTGAGGATGACGCCGTCGAGCTCGAGGGTCTGGTGGAAGTTCTCCGCCACCGTGACGGCGTCCTGGCCGGTCATGGCGTCGACCACGAGGAACGTGTAGTCGGGGTTCGTGGCCTCGGAGATCTGCCGCACCTGCTCCATGAGCTCGGCATCGATGGCGAGGCGGCCGGCGGTGTCGACGATCACGATGTCCCGACCGAGCCGCTTGGCCTCGGCGATGCAGCCGAGCGCCACCTGCACGGGGTCGCCCTGGCCGGACGCGACCACGTCGTCGGGTGCCGAGTACACCGGCACGTCGACCTGCTTGGCCAGGGTGCGGAGCTGGGCCACGGCCGCGGGGCGCTGGAGGTCTGCGCCCACGAGCATCGGGTTGCGGCCCTGCGCCTTGAACCAGCGGGCGAGCTTGGCCGAGTTGGTGGTCTTGCCCGAGCCCTGGAGGCCAGCCATGAGCACCACGGTGGGCGGCTTGGGGGCGTAGGTGATGCGGATCGTCTCGCCGCCCAGGGTGGCGATCAGCTCCTGGTGGACGATGTCCACCACCTGCTGGGCCGGATCGAGCGCGGCGTGGAGGTCGGCGCCCACCGCCCGCTCCCGGATGCGCGCCACCAGGCCGCGCACGACGGTGAAGTTGACGTCGGCCTCGAGCAGGGCGAGGCGGATCTCCCGCAGGACCTCGTCGACATCGGCCTCGCTGAGGCGACCCTTGCCGCGGAGCTTCTTGAAGATGCCGTCGAAACGGTCTGACAGTGACTCGAACATGGCTCGTCGATGCTACCGGACGACCCGCGGCCGCCCGCCCACCCCGTGGGTCAGAGCGAGAGGTCCTCGTCGGCCGGCAGGCCGCCCCCGCCGCCGTTGGCCTCGCGCAGCTTCTGGGCCAGGCGGGCGCGCAGCACCGCGCCGCGCTGCGGCGCCACCAGCAGGCCGATCCCCACGCCGATGGCGAGCAGGAGTGCGCCCTTCACGCCCGACAGCTTGAGGAAGCCGATGACCAGCTTGAACGGGAGGAGCAGCAGCTTGAACACAGGAGGCCTCCGAAGGGCGCCGTGACGTGGGGAGATCGCTCCGAAACCTACGACATCCGCTCCCGGCCCGGGGCGTCCCGGGATCAGGCCGAGAAGAGGGCGTCGACGAACTCGTCGGGGTCGAAGTCGACGAGGTCGTCGGCGGTCTCGCCGAGGCCCACGAGCTTCACGGGGATGCCGAGCTCGGTCTGGATGGCGAACACGATGCCGCCCTTGGCCGAACCGTCGAGCTTCGTGAGGACCACACCGGTGACCTCGGTGGCCTCGGTGAACTGGCGGGCCTGCACCAGGCCGTTCTGGCCGGTGGTGGCGTCGAGCACCAGGAGCACCTCGGTGACGTGGCCGGGATCGCGGTCGGCCACCCGCCGGACCTTGCGCAGCTCCTCCATGAGGTTGGTCTTGGTGTGGAGGCGACCGGCGGTGTCGGCCAGCACGAGGTCGGCGCCCTTGGCCGCGGCCGACTCGACGGCGTCGAAGATGATGGCGCTCGGGTCGCCGCCCTCGGCCCCGCGCACGATGTCGGCGCCGGCCCGGCCGGCCCAGGTCTCGAGCTGCTCGGCGGCGGCGGCGCGGAAGGTGTCGCCGGCGGCCATGACCACCTGGTGGCCCGCCGCGACCTGGCGCTTCCCGAGCTTGCCGATGGTGGTGGTCTTCCCCACGCCGTTGACGCCCACGAACAGCCACACGTTGGTGCGCCCCTCGTCGAGGTGCAGCGAGCGGTCCTCGACCTGGAGGCGCAGCTTCATCTCGGCCTTGAGGGCCTCCACCAGCTCGTCGCCGGTCTCGAGCTCACGCGCCTTCACCTGGGCGCGCAGCTCGTCGAGCAGGGCGGTGGCGGGCCCGACGCCGAGGTCGGCCCGGATGAGCGCCTCCTCGAGCTCGTCCCAGGTCTCCTCGTCGATCTTGGAGCGACCCAGGAACCCGGCGAAGGTGGCGCGAGCCTTGGCCAGCCGCTCGCGGAACGACGGCTTGACCGGGGGCGCCACCACCACGGGCGGCTCCTCGACCTCCACCGGCGCCGGCGGTGCCTCCACCTCGGCCTCGACCGGGGGCGCCTCGGTGGGAGGTGCCTCGGTGGGCCGGGGCGGGGCGAGCACGCCGCCCTTGGTGGACGGCGGCTCGAGCTCGGGGCCGCGGCTCCGCCTCTGGGTGGAGACGTAGAAGAGGCCGCCCGCCACCAGGGCGATGGCGAGGACGGCGAGGAGGACGACGATGGGCGACATGGCCGGATGAGCCTACCGGGGCCGCCTGCCGGCCCCGATAGGCCCCATCCGGGTGGGAGGGATCAGCCCTTGGTGCCGAGCGTGACCTCGACGGTCCGCTCGTCGCCGCCGCGCACGACGGTGAGGGTCACCTTCTCGCCGGGCTGCTTGGTGCGCACGGCGGCGGCCAGGTCGATCATCGAGGACACCTTGCGCCCGTCGACGGCGGTCACCACGTCGTCGGTGGTCACCCCGGCCTGGGCGGCCGGCGAGCCGGCCTGCACCGAGGTGATGGCGGCGCCGGCGCGGCTGCCGGTGGCGTCGGCGCCCTCCACCCCGAGGAACCCGGGGACCGTGCTCTGGCCGGCCACGATGCGGTCGGCCACGGCCTTGGCGATGTCGATCGGGATGGCGAAGCCGATCCCGACGTTGCCGGTGCCGCTGCTCCCCGACGTGCCCGTGATGATCGAGTCGTTGATGCCGATGACCCGGCCCTGGCGGTCCGCCAGCGCTCCGCCGGAGTTGCCGGAGTTGATGGGGGCGTCGGTCTGGATGGCGGGGATGACGCCACCGGGCGTCTCGGTGGAGCGGCCGATGGCGCTCACGATGCCGGCGGTGACGGTCTGGTCGAGGCCGAACGGGCTGCCGATGGCCACGGCAACCTGGCCGACCTGGAGCTGCACGCCGGTGGCGAGGACCGCGACGGGGAGGCCGTCGGGCGGATCGATCTTCACGACCGAGACGTCGGTGCTGTCGTCGCTGCCCACCACCTCACCGGGAAGGCGGGTGCCGTCGGCCAGGCGGACCTCGACCCGGCTGGCCCCGTCGGTCACGTGGGCGGCGGTCAGGATCAGGCCGCTCTCGTCGTACACGAAGCCCGAGCCCAGGCCTCGGCTCGTGGTGATCTGGACCACGGCCGGCGACAGGGCGGCGGCCACGGCGGCCGCCGGTTCGGCGCTGTCGCCCGACACCGGTCCGGGCTGGGTGCTCACCGTCTGGCCCGGCGCGGCGGCGGCGTTGGTCGGGTTGGCGCTGGTGCCGTCGTCGGCGATCCGGGTGCCCACGAGGACGCCGCCGGCGCCGGCGGCGAAGGTGGCGGCCACGGCCAGCGCGGCCAGCGCCCGGCGGGGGGAGCCGGGCCGTCGGCCGGTGTGGCCGCCCGGCCCGCCGATGGGAAGGGAGGTCCCCGCAGGAGGGGGCATCGGCGGGCCGGGAGGCGAGGAGGGCCAGCCCACGGGGGACGTGGGCCGGTCGGCGTAGGCCGACGCGCCGTCGAACGGCGCCGCAGGCGTCCACGCGTGCGATGGCGGGGACGTGGGAGGGAAGGTGGGGGGCTGCGGCGTGGTGCTCGGGTACGGCTGGTGGTCGGTCATGGACTGCTCCTCTCGGGGAGGAACGTACGGACCGGTTCCGAAAGGCCCCGTAAACGGCTCCTGGGCGTCAGCTGGGAGTCGGGCCCGCGCCCGCCGGAGGCGGTGCGGTGGGGAACCACAGGGTGAACACGGACCCACCGCTCGCGGTGGGCTGGAGATCGATCGAGCCCCGGTGCTCTCGGACCACCTGGTCGACGATCGCGAGGCCCAGGCCGCTGCGGCCCTCCTCGCGCGCCGATGCCTGGTTGCCGCGCCAGAAGCGCTGGAACACGAGCGGTCGATCCTCCGGCGCGATGCCCGGGCCCTCGTCGGCCACGACCATCCAGACGTGGTGCTCGGCTCGCCCGGCCCCGATGGCCACCGTGGTGCCCTCGGGCGCGAGGCGCACGGCGTTGGCCACCAGGTTCACGAGGGCCCGTCGGAGCGACACCCGATCCCCCAGCACGGCGAGCCCCGGGGAGGCCTCGGTGTGGAGGGCGAGCGAGCGGGCCGACGCCGGCGCCCGGAACTCCTGCGCCACCTCGACGACGAGGTCGGCCAGGTCCACCGGTTCGAGCTCCCGGGCCGGCGAACCGCTCCGCGCGTACACCAGCAGGTCGTCGACGAGCCGGGTCATCCGCTCGGCGTTGCGCCCCACGAGCTCGGCGGTCGACCGCAGCTCCTGCGCGCTGGCATCGGGGTCGGCCAGGGCCACGTCGAGGTTGGTGCGGATGACCGCCAGCGGGTTGCGCAGCTCGTGGGAGGTCTCCTGGATGAAGCGGCGCTGGCCCTCGAAGGCGTCGTCGAGCCGGGCGATCATGGCGTCGAAGGTGTCGGCCAGCTCCTTCAGCTCGTCGGGCGGCCCGTGGAGCGCGATCCGGCGCGACAGGTCGGTGGCCTGGATGTCCCGTGCCACCGCCGTGATGCGACCGATGGGCGCCAGCACGCGCCCGGCCACGAGCCAGCCCACCACCAGGCTCACCACGAACAAGATGCCGAGGGCGGTGAGCGAGTAGGTCCGCAGCAGCCCGAGCGCCCGCTCGTTGGCGAGCTGCTCCACCGACCGGTACTCCTCGCGCACCTGCGTGGGGGTGAGGGCGATCCCCCCGGGCACCCGCTCGGCGATGGTGACCTGGCGGGTGACGTAGACCTTCTCGTCGTGCAGCCGCATGGCGATCAGCGCGTAGAGGCCGGCCACCATGAACGCGGCCAGGCCGAACAGCACCAGCGAGTAGAGCGCGGTCAGCCGGAAGCGGACCGACCCCATCCAGTCGGGCAGGGCGTCGGCGAGCTGCACCAGGCGCCGGGACGGCCGGGACAGCGCGATGGCGTCGGACCGCCACGGCTCGCGCCCCTCGGGGCCGGCCGGGTTGGGCACCCCGACCGGGTCAGCCATCGGCCACCCCGGGACCGGCGAGCAGGTCGGGACGCAGGCGGTAGCCGGCGCCGATCACGGTCTCGATCGGCGGCTCGACGTCGTCGTCGCGGGTGAGCTTTCGGCGCAGGGTTCCCACGGTGACCCGCACCGTGTTGGTGAGCGGGTCGGCGTTCTCGTCCCACACGTGCTCGAGCAGGCGCTCCTGGCTGAGCACCTCCCCGGCGTGGGCCATGAAGTACCGCAGCAGGGCGAACTCCTTGGCGGTGACGTCGAGCAACCGACCCCGGCGAGATGCCTCGAAGCGGGCGGTGTCGAGCTCCAGCTCGCCCACGCGCAGGACGGCGCCGGATCGCCCGGCGTCACGCCGCAGCAGGCTGCGCACGCGGGCCGACAGCTCGGTGAACGCGAACGGCTTCACCAGGTAGTCGTCGGCGCCCTCGTCGAGGCCGGCCACGCGCTCGCCCACGGCGTCGCGCGCGGTGACCATCAGCACGCGGGGCGCCGGCTCGTCGTCGACGGGGGCGAGCAGCGGGTCGGTGCGGATCCGCCGGGCCAGCTCCAGCCCGTCGGCGTCGGGCAGGTTGAGGTCGAGCGTGACCAGGTCGTAGGGCGAGACCGAGAGCCGGTCGACGGCCTCGGCGCCGCTGTTGGCGACGTCGACGGCGTAGCCCTCGCGGCGCAGGCCGACCGCGATGGCCTGAGCCAGGTCGACCTCGTCCTCCACCACCAGGATGCGCACAGCGCGACGGTACCGGCGGCGGGCGAAACGGCAGCGAAACCTCGGACCGGGCGCCGGCGTCGCCCCGCCACCGGCAACGGCCCCGGCGCCCTTTACGCTGTGCTTCTCGACGCGCTGGTTGGGTGACCTGCGGGCGACGACCGAAAGGCACACCATCTGATGACCTCCCAGCCCCCGGGCAACGATTCGATCGCCGTGGCGGCGGAGAAGCTCGAACAGACCGTCTTCGAGGTCAAGAAGGTGATCGTGGGCCAGGACCGCGTGGTCGAGCGCCTGCTCGTGTGCCTCCTCGCCAAGGGCCACGCCCTGCTCGAGGGCGTTCCCGGCCTGGCCAAGACCCTGGCCGCGGAGACGATCGCCGTGGTGGTCGGCGGGTCCTTCGCCCGCATCCAGTTCACGCCGGACCTGCTCCCGGCCGACGTCATGGGCACCCGCATCTACCGCTCCAGCACCGAGACCTTCGACGTGGAGCTCGGGCCGGTGTTCGCCAACTTCGTGCTGGCCGACGAGATCAACCGGGCCCCGGCCAAGGTGCAGTCGGCGCTGCTCGAGGTGATGGCCGAGCACCAGGTGTCGATCGGCGGCAGCAGCTACCCGGTGCCCCAGCCCTTCCTCGTGCTGGCCACCCAGAACCCGATCGAGCAGGAGGGCGTGTACCCCCTGCCCGAGGCCCAGCGGGACCGCTTCCTCATGAAGATCATTGTCGACTACCCCACCCCAGCCGAGGAGGTGGAGATCGTCCAGCGCATGGGCGTCGCCCCGCCGGCGCCGAGCGAGAGCCTCACCATCGACGCCCTCGGCGACCTCCAGGGCGTGGCCGACTCGATCTTCGTGGCCCGCGAGGTCATCGACTACGCGGTGAGCCTCGTGCTCGCCACCCGTGAGCCGAGCCGGTTCGGCCTCGCCGACCTGAAGGAGCTGGTGGCCTACGGCGCCAGCCCCCGTGCCAGCCTCGGCCTCGTGGCCGCCGGTCGGGCCATGGCCCTGCTCCGAGGCCGCAGCTACGTGCTGCCCCAGGACGTGTTCGACGTGGCGCCCGACATCCTGCGCCACCGCCTCGTGCTGTCCTACGAGGCCCTCGCCCGGGACATCTCCGTCGACGACGTGCTCGGTCGGCTGCTGTCCACGGTGCCGGCGCCTCGCGTGGCGCCGCTGCAGGACCCGAGCGCCGCGCTCCCCCGCACCGACCACTTCGGCGCCGCGCCGGCACCCTCCCCCGCCCCGGCACCCGAGGGGTCGGCCCCCGGCCCCGCGCCGGCGGCGCCGTCGTGGAGCACGCACCCCGAGCCCGCCGGTCCGGCCCAGTGGGGCACCGACGGTCGACCGACCGGCTCCACCGGGACCGACGGCGGCTGGCCGTCCACGGGCGGCCACTGATCGTGCCGGCCCCCGCCAACGTCCCGCCCGGGTCCCGCCACACCCGGCCCGACGAGGTCCTGCGCCGACTGGACCTCGCCGTGGCCCACAAGCTCGACGGGCTGCTGCACGGCGAGTACCAGGGCCTGGTGCCCGGGCACGGGTCGGAGGTGGGCGAGACCCGGGACTACCAGGCGGGCGACGACGTCCGCCGCATCGACTGGAACGTCACCGCCCGCTTCCAGAGCCCCTACGTGCGTGACACCATCGCCGACCGCGAGCTCGAGACGTGGGCGGTGGTCGACGTCGGCCCGTCGATGGACTTCGGCACCGCCTTCTGCGAGAAGCGGGACCTCGCGGCATCGGCGGCGGCCGCCGTCGGCTTCCTCACCAGCCGCACGGGGAACCGCTTCGGCGCCGTGCTGGCCGCGCCCGACGGACCGGTGGTCCTGCCCGCCCGAGGGGGACGGAGCCACCTCATGTCCACGCTGCACCGCGTGGTCGATGCACCTCGACTCGAGGGCGGCCAGGTCGACCTCGGCCTGGCGCTCGACCGCCTCGGCGCCTCGGCCCGCCGCCGGGGCCTGGTGGCGGTGGTCTCAGACCTGCTCACCGACCCCGACCAGTGGGGTCCCGCCCTGCGCCGCACCGCCGCCCGCCACGAGACGATCGCCATCGAGGTGATCGACCCGCGCGAGCTCGAACTGCCCGACGTCGGCCTGCTGAGCGTGGTGGACCCCGCCACCGGGCGCACCCGTGAGATCCCCACCGCGTCCAAGAAGCTGCGCGCCCGCTACGCCGCGGCCGCCACCGAGCAGCGCACCCGCATCGCCGACACCCTCCGCACCGCCGGGGTCGACCACCTCGTGCTGCGCACCGACCGGGACTGGCTGCTCGACGTCGTGCGCTTCGTGGTGGACCGCCGGGCTCGCGTCCACGCCCGCCGCGCCGGTTGGAGCACCCGATGAACGCCTCGATCCTCGCCCTGCAGTTCCGGGCCCCCGAGCGCCTGTGGCTGCTGCTCGGCGTGGCCGCCCTGGCCATCAGCTACCTCGTGATGGCCCGCCGTCGCGCCAGCTACGCCGTGCGCTTCACCAACCTGGCCCTGCTCGACGCGGTGGCGCCCAAGCGTCCCGGCTTCCGGCGCCACCTGCCGGCCGTGCTGCTGCTGCTGGCGCTGTCGGGCATGGTGGGCGCGTTCGCCCAGCCGGCGCGCGACACCCGGGTCCCGAAGGAGCGGGCCACGATCATCGTGGCCATCGACACATCGCTGTCGATGAAGGCCACCGACGTGGCGCCCAACCGCCTGAAGGCGGCCCAGGAGGCGGCCAAGTCGTTCGTGCGGATCCTGCCCGACCGCCTCAACGTCGGCCTGGTCACCTTCAACGGCGTGGCCCAGATCAAGATCCCGCCCACCCAGGACCACGACTCGCTCCTCGCCGCCATCGACCAGCTCCGGCTCGGCGAGCGCACCGCCATCGGCGAGGCCATCTTCGCCTCGCTCGAGGCCATCAAGACCGTGCCCACCGCGGAGGACGGCAAGAAGGTCCCGGCCCGCATCGTCTTGATGAGCGATGGCTCCACCACGGTGGGTCGCACCGACGCCGAGGCCTCCGCCGCCGCCAAGAAGGCCAAGGTGCCGGTGTCCACCATCGCGTTCGGCACCGCGGAGGGCGTCATCGAGATCGACGGGCAGCCCGGGCCGGTGTCGGTGGCGGTCAACCCCGCCGCGCTCGAGAAGATCGCCAACGACACCGACGGCACCGCCTTCACCGCCGCCACCGGCGACGAGCTCAAGGCGGTCTACGCCGACATCGGCTCGTCGGTGGGCTACACCACCGAGCTGCGCGACATCACGGGCCAGTTCGTGGGCGCGTCGCTGGTGGTGCTGTTCGCCGCCGCGGTGCTCTCGCAGCTCTGGTTCAGCCGGCTGCCCTGAGCCGCCTGCCCTGAGCCGTCGGCCGGCCCTGCGGGTGCCGCCCGACCTCGACACCGATCGGTGTGACCATCGCCACCACCGGACGTCGGGTTGGGATACGTTGCGCCCCAGCCGGCGAGGCACAGGGGTCCTCGCCGCCTCACCTCAGGGGAACCCATCCATGGTCGTACGTCGCCTGCTCGTCGTCGCTGCCGTCCTGGCCGCCACGCTCGTCGCCCTCCTGCCCACCGCGCCCGCCGGGGCCGCCGCCAAGGACCCGGTGGTGATCGTGCCCGGCTTCACCACCGGGCCGGTCATCGACACCGGCTACATCCCGCTGCGCGACCGCCTCCGCAGCGCCGGCTACGACGTGACGATGCTGGTGTATCCCGACTACGGCCTGGGCGACATCCGCACCAACTCGCAGCGCCTCGCCAACACCATCGCCGGGGTGAAGGCCCGCACCGGTGCCGCCAAGGTCGACCTGGTGGCGCACTCCATGGGCGGGCTGGTGAGCCGGTACTACATCAAGGACCTGGGTGGGGCGTCCTCGGTGGACTCGCTGATCATGCTGGGCACGCCCAACTACGGCACGAACCTGGCCAACGTGGCGTCGTTCCTCACGTTCGGCTCGTGCGTGGGCATCGAGGCCTGCAACCAGATGGAGCGCGGGTCGAGCTTCCTCAACGCCCTCAACGCCGGCGACGACACCATCGGCTCGGTGCGCTACACGTCGATCGCCACGAGCGTGGACCTCGTGGTCACGCCCTACCGCAACGCCTTCCTGGCCAAGGACGGCAACATCGCCAACATCACCGTGCAGGACCAGTGCTTCCTGCGCCTGCCCGGCCACCTCGGCCTGATCTTCGACGGCGCCGTGGCCGACGGGGTCAAGGACGCCCTCGCCGGCGGTTCGGTGAGGATGAACTGCTGGGCCGTGTAGCGCGCGCCTGCTCCCGAACCTGATCGGATCCGACCTCCGGCCGCCGGCTCACCCCCGGCGGCCGAGGTCGTTCCCGGCGACGGGGCCGGTGGCCGGCCACGGCTCCTGCTTGCCGCACCTGCCCCGCACGGTCACTCGGTGCAAGGAGGACGGTGTTGGCCAGCCGTTCCCTCGGGCGATCGCGCCCGTGTTGGGCGCGATCGCCCGACGGAACGAGCGCTCGCCCGGCGCCTGCGGTTCTGTGTGGAGATCGCGCCGCTGAGGGACGCGATCGCCCGAGAGAACCAGGGGGACCTGGCGCGCGCGGCTCAGACGCCGGTGAGCCAGAGGGCGCCGAGCCAGAGGGCGCCGAACCAGACCAGGCCGGCGGCGGTGAGCAGAGCACCCGGCCACTGCACCACCGTGTGGAACCGATCGGTGCTCCAGGTCGGCTGGCCGAAGCCGGCCACGTGCCGGAGGCTCAGGAAGGAGAGCAGCAGGCCCACCCCCAGCACGATCCCGGCCATCTCGGCTACTTGTCGACGTGCTCGGAGATCACCCGAGACGAACCGCCAGGCTGCATGGTGACGCCGTAGAGGCAATCGGCCGCCTCCATCGTGCGCTGGGGCCTTCGGCCCTGCGTTTCTCACGAAACGCCTGGTCAGACAGGGTGCGCTCGCAGGGCTCGCTTCCAATGCTCCGTCAGCACCTGATGAGAACCGTAAGAGGTCCCCGTCAGCATGCCGATCCGCCAAGACACCCTGCGCCGCCGTTGGTTCGACGCCAACCGCTACGCCTCGACCACACGAAAGACCTACACGGAGACGCTGCTCGCCTTCGAGCGGCGGTATCCGTTCCACGCCGAGCGCATCACCCACGATCACCTCGTCGGGTTCCTGACCACCGATCCCGACGGCACCGATACGAGGCGTGCAGCGAGCACGCTCGATCGGCAACGCACCGTCCTGCGAGTGTTCTGGCGCTGGGCCAAGCGAGAGGGCTACATCAAGCACGACCCGAGCGAGGGCCTCGAACACGTCTATCTCGGCAAGGGCCAGCGGCGCCCTGGCCGATGGCTGACCCGAGACGAAGCGCACCAGCTCCTGGCAGCCTGCGAGGCAGGCGACCAGGGCCAGCGTGACCGAACCCTGATCCTGGTGGCGTTGCTCACGGGCCTGCGCCGTGCCGAACTGGTGGGCCTGACGTGGCGTGACGTGGACCTGAGCCAGAGTCGCCTGAGCGTGCGAGGCAAGGGCGGGAAGCTCGCCACGATCGGCCTGCCAGCGCAGGCCAATGCGGCATTGACCGATTGGCGATTGGTCACGGGCAATCGCCAAGGACGGCGGGCACCTGGACCCAATCAGCCCGTGTTCCCCACGGGCCGAAAGCACGGCGGACTCAACCACTCGAACGAGGACTACGTGTTCGACTGGTCCACCCCACTGACCGTGTGGACGGTGCGGGCGATCATCG
>JAHBSN010000066.1 GCA_019639095.1 Actinomycetota bacterium | reverse complement strand
TGGCGCCGTGCTCTTCGACGCCCACGGCCCCCACCGCTACGTCAACGACCACCGGCGGCCGCTGGACCTCGTGCTGGTGGTGGTGCAGCCGCCGGTGCTCGACCCGAGCGCCGCCAGCCACCCCGGCTGACCCTGCGGTCCCGCCGGCGCGACGGCGCGACGGCCTCAGCCCGAGCCACCGCCCGGTCCCGCATCGACGTCGGCGCCCGCCTCGGCGTCCGCATCCCGCTCATCGCCCTCATCGCTCGCGGCGGCGTCGATCGCGTCGTCGGTGCCGGCGAGGTCCGGCGCCGTGGCTCCGGGCACGCCGTACTCGGCGGCGGTGGAGGGGCTCGGATAGGGGGTGGCCGGCAGCGGGCGGCGGTGCAGGCGCACGAGGGCGGCGGCGGCGAGCAGGCCCACCACCAGGCTCATCCAGATGTTGATGCGCAGCCCGAGCACGAGCGAGGCGTTGTCGGACCGGAGCATCTCCACCCACAGGCGCCCGACGGCGTAGCCGAGCACGTAGAGGGCGAACAGCTCGCCGGGACGCAGGCGCTTGGTGCGCTCGAGCCGGAGGAGCACCAGCACGAGGGCGATGTTCCACAGCCCCTCGTAGAGGAACGTGGGGTGGAACGTGGGGTGATCGGCGTAGCGGGCCGGACGGAACTCGGGGTCGATCTCGAGGCCCCACGGGAGCGTGGTGGGGCGGCCGAAGACCTCCTGGTTGAACCAGTTGCCGAGGCGACCGATGGCCTGGGCGACGGGGATCGCCACCGCCACGACGTCGAGCAGCGGCACCGCCGGGAGCTTCTTGACCCGCACCACCACGAGGCCGGTGAGCACGCCGGCCAGGATCCCGCCGGGGATGCCGAGGCCGCCCTGGGTGATCTTGAGGGCGTCGACCCAGTGGCCGTCGTAGGTCTTCCAGTCCGTGGCCACGTGGTACATCCGGGCGCCGATCACGCCGGCGGGCACGGCCCAGATGGCGATGGTGCCGATGTCGTCGGGGTTGCCGCCCCGGGCCTCCCACCGCCGCGAGGAGATGGTGACGGCGGCGATCACGCCGATGGCGATGCACAGCCCGTACATCCGCAGGTCGAGCGGCCCGATGTGGAGCTGGTTGAACGACGGGCTGGGGATCGATGCGGTCACCGCGGCGAGGAGCACCCCACCGGGCTAGCACGCCGGCCGACCCGGTCGCCCTCCACCCGCGCTCGCGCCACCGCCGCTCGCGCGACCGGCGCTAGTCGAACGCGTCCCCCGCCACCTCGGGCCGGCCGTTGTTGGCGAGCAGCACGAACCGGTGGCGGCGCCCGGCGCGATGGGTCGGCTCGAACCACCGGGTGCGGTAGCGGTGCTGCCCGTCGACCGCACCCAGGTGGACCACCTCCACGAACCAGCCCTGGTCGTCGATCGTGCGGTGGCCGTGTCCGGCGGCGGGCCGCCACGTGACCCCGTCGTCGTCGCTCGACTCCACGCGCACCAGCGGCTCGTGCCAGTGCAGGGCACCGGGCTCGGCATCCACCCACGTCTGCTCCCAGTAGCCGTCGACGGTGGCGGTCGGATCGGTGAACGCGGCCCGGCCGGTGAACCGCCGGGGCGCGCCCGACGTGGTGGCCTCCGGCAGGTACCGCCGGGCGCGCAGGTCCCACCTGCGTTCGGCGGCCACGTCGGCGAAGACGCCTCCGCCCACGGTGGCGGCGGCCAGGCGCGCTGCGTGGGCGGCCAGGAACGCCTGGGTGTTGGGCCCGTAGAGGGTGTGACCGCCCTCGTAGAACTGGCGCCGGTACTCCTCGGCGGTGGCCACGTAGCCCCAGTACTCGTTGACCACCGAGCTCACCACCACCCGCCGAACGCCACGGTCGGCCACGGCGACATCCACCGCGGCGGCGATGCGCCGGCCGGACTCGACGGTGATCTCGAACGGCAGTCCGAGGAGGACGGCGGGACCGATCCGCAGCGCCTGCACGGCGAGGACACGGGGGAAGCGGCCCTTGGGCAGCACCAGCGGTTGGAGGCGCGACGACCCCAGCACCCACTTCTCCGCCTGGGGGTGGGGCCGGCGACGGCGGCGCGGCGAACCGGCGCGGAAGGGCGGGATGCGGTGGATCACCGGCGTGAGGTTCTCGTGGGCGCCGGCCACCAGCGCCGCGCCCACCGCCGGGCGGTCGGGCAGCACCACGCCGTCGACCTCGCGATCCACGTCGAGGTCGACCTCCCGCAGGCCCACGTCGAGCGGCAGGCGGTCGACGAGCTCCGGGCCGAGCCGGTCGTAGAGGTCGGCGGCCTCCTGGCCGATGGCCTGCCCGATGCGCCGGGCCTCGCGGTAGCCGGCGAGCCCCGGCCGCAGCGCCGGCGCCACGTCCGCGTGGGTGCCCTCCATGGCGCCCACCACCGGCCGGCGCCCGTGGCGGAGGTCGACCTGGTGGCGCAGCTCGCCCACGAGGTAGGCCCAGACGTCGGCGTTGTACTCGGGCGCGTGCTGGGAGATGCCGGTGCCGTGGATCGAGAAGACGACGGCCGCCGCCAGGGGCTCGGTGGCGCCGCCGGCCAGCGAGCGATCGACGCGCAGCAGGTGCAGCTCGGGGTTGACCGCCACCCACTTGCGCTGCGGGTCGCGCCGCTTGTCGGTCACCGTGGCGTTCTGCACCTACGGGTCGTGGGAGCGGTTGCGGGTGAGCCCCCACACCTCGGTGGAGCCGATGGCCGCCACCGCCGGCTCGCGGGTGTCGTGCGCCTCCACCACCGCGCCCGCGATGCGCGCCACGAGGAAGTCGGTCCAGGCCGGGTCGAAGCCGGCCCGGTTCGACGCGTGCTGGTTGTAGAAGTCGGTGCCCAGGAACTGCCCGGGACCGGCGTGGGTGTGGGTGGCCCCGATCCAGATGCCGGCCAGCGGGATGTCGGTGCGGTCGGCCACGGCGTCGGCCACGAGGTGCTGGAGGATGGACGAGCCGCCGAGCAGGTCGAGCTGCACCAGCGCCACGGATGCGGTGCCGCATCGGAGGTGCGTGACGCGCGCTCGCAGGCGGGTCCGGAAGCCGGTGCCGTCGTTGGCGTTGGCCGAGTAGCCCGCCTTGGGCAGGCCCGGCGGCGGGGTGATGTCGACCTCGGCCGCCCCGGCGAGGAGGTGCTCCACCGGCGGCAGGGCGACCGGCGGTCGGACCGCGACCCCGAAGCGGCTGCGGCGAGCCGGGCGCTCCACGTGCGGTGCGAGTGGCGACCGCCAGCGGGGGGCCTCCGAGTCCTCGTTCGACATGCTCGCGGCCTCCACCGGCGGGGCGACGGCCGACCCGACTCCACGCGACCCTACGCAACCCGCGCTCGCGCCCGGCCACCGATCGCCGCCGTCGCGGACGGCCCGGGTGGCCCCGAACGACCGGCGGGCGCTAGCCAGGGTGCGTGTCGCTCGTGCTCACCCCGTCGACCCGATCGCAGCGCGACCGGCTGATCCGCCTGGGCGCGCTGTTCCTGCTGGCCGCCCTCCCGGTGGCCGCCGTGCTCGCCGCGCTCGTCAACTGGTGGGCGGCCCTCGGCTACACCGTGGTGCAGACCGGGCTGCTGCTGTTCGGGGTGCGCCAGCAGCGGACCTCGGTGCTGCGGGTGGACGATGCCGGGATCCAGTACGAGGCGCCCTCGTTCGTGCTGCGAGCCGCGTGGGCCGACGTGGAGAAGGTGGCCGACGCGACCCTGCCCACCGGACCCACCACCGCCCTCGTGCTGGCCCGCTCGGGGCTGCGGTGGACCCACACGCCCCAGGTCCGCCAGCAGGTGACCACGCGCGGCTGGGACCGCATCATCCCGATCGACGAGTTCGAGCCCACCTGGCCCACGGGCCCGCTCGGCGACGCCGTGCGCCGCCACCGCCCGGACCTGCTCACCCGCGGGTAGCGACCACCTGGTCCTGGTCGGCGGTGAGGGTCAGCGTGTCGCCCTCGATGGACACCTCGGGAACCGAGGTGAGCAACGACGACAGGAAGTCGTCCTGGGCCATCAGCCCGGCGTCCTCGCACGCCTTCTTGGTGCTCATGATGGGCCCGACCGCCAGCTTGCCGGCGCCGTAGTTGGCCTCGCCGCGGCCGCCGTTGCACCCGGTGTAGGACACGGTGCCCTCGGCGGTGAGGTCGATCACCGGTGCGTCGCCGGAGGGGGTGTCGACCACGTCGACCGCGTTCCCACCGGAGGAGATGGCGGTGATCGTCCAGGTGCTGCCCCACGGCCCGGCCTCGGTGCTGACGGGTGCATCCGGATCGGCGGAGGCCGCGGTGGTGGAGGTGGCCGACGACGCGTCGCCCACCGCCTCCAGGGTGATGGTGGCGTCGGCGCCGGTGAGGACGAGCCGGTCGCCCTCGATCGCCACGGTGGGACGGCCTCGGAGGAACTCGACCATGAACGCGTCGTGATCCATGAGGACCTGCCCGTCGTCGTCCATGCAGGCCATCTGGGTCTGCATCATCTCGTCGACCACGAGCTCAGCGCCGTCGAGCGACGCCGCGCCCGAGCCGCCGTTGCAGCCGGTGAAGGAGATCCGGCCCTCCTCGGAGGCGTCGAGGAGGTCCTTGCCCTCGGGGAGGTCCGGGGTGGCGTCGTCGCCCCCCTTCGTGATCGTGACGATCCGCCAGGTGGTGCCCCAGAACGGCACGGCCTCGGCCACCGGGCCGGTGGACACGTCGTCGTCATCGTCGTCGCCGGTCACGGCGATGGCCACCAGGACCACCACGAGCAGCACGGCCACGCCGAGGGCGGCGAGCAGGATCGGGCGCCGACCGGGGCCGGCGGGCGGATCCCCGGGCGCGGGATCAGGCGACGACACCTCGGGGACCTCGGACATGGCGGCCTCAGTATGCGGTGAGCTCGACCCGCCGGTTCCCGACGGTGAGCACGAGCCTATTTCCGTCCACGGAGAAGGAGGGATCTGCATCGAAGAAGGCGGTGAGGAACGTCTGGTGGCCGTCGAGCGGCTCGCCGCACGCCTTCCCCGTCGATGCGTTCAGCTGGACCACGAGGTTGTCGCCAACGACGTTGGCCGTGCCCGTCGTGCGACTGCAGACGATGATCGCGAGCTGTCCGTCGGTCCGCGCATCGACGACGAGGACCTTCTCGGTTCCGAGCGGCCGGCTCACGCCCGCCTGTGCCATGAGCACGACCTGCCACCGCTTGCCGAACACCGGCGACGGCCTCGGGTCCAGGGGAGGCTCGCCGCCGGCGGTGCCCTGGGTGGGCGCGGTGACCGTGGTGACCGACTCGGGCGTAGTGGTGGTGGGGCTCACCGCAGCGGTGGTGGTGGTGATGTCGGACGCCTCGGTGGTTGAGGTCGGCGTGGTGGACGTGGACGCGTTGCTGCTTCCCGCACCCGTGGCGCCACCGCCTAGACCGCCCGATCCGGCTCCGCCACCCAGGCGGGTGCCACCGCCTGCCGAACTCGCTCCCCCGTCACCGCCGGACCCGCCGGGAGCGGTGGTGGGAACGGGCACGCCGTCGGGCGTGGTGGCGGCCGTGCCGGGTGCGCCGCCGCCCCCCGCGGGGAACGCCGGGGTGCTGCCGCCATCGGCGGCCACCGCCTCGAGCTCGCCCCGATCGCCCGTGGCGGTGGACACCACGAGCACGCCGGCCACGCCGGCCAGCACCAGGAGAACGGCCGCCACCAGGAGGCGGTGGCCGACGCTCACCGGCTGGAGCTCCAGGCGCGGGAGGTCGGCGTCGGCGCGCAGGATGATCTCGTCCCACTGGTCGGGCGGCTCGACGCCGTCGAGGGCGCGGAGCCGGTTGCGGTCGGGGTGGCGGTTCATGGGCTCGTCTCGGGGTGGATCTCGGAGCCGGTGGAGGGGGCACCGGGATCGGGGTTGCTATCGGCAAGGAGGGTGCGGAGCTGACGTCGGGCCCGCATGAGCTGGACGCGGACGGTGGCCGCGCTGGTGCCCAGGATCTCGGCGGCCGAGGGGGCGGTGTGGCCCGCCACGTCGACCAGGGCGATGCACTGGCGCTGCTGGTCGGTCAGCGCCTGGAGGGCGTCGACCAGGTCCATCGCGTCGTCGGGGAGCCGGTCTGCCGTAGAGGGGACCAGCTCCAGGACCTCCGGGTCGGCACCGGCACGGGACCGGCGTCGACGCCGCTGCAGGTCGCCGGCGGCCACGCGGAACGCGGCCCGCCAGACCCAGGCCGCCGGGTCCAGCACGTCGGCACCCCGGCGCAGCAGCTGGGCGAACGCCTCCGCCACCGCCTCGTCGGCCACGTCGACGTCGCCCGACCACGCCACCAGCGCCCGCCACAGCGGGGCCCGCACCTCGATGTAGGTGGCCTTGACCTGGTCGGACCAGGCCGAGGCCGCCGCGCTCGTGCCCAGGGGCGGCACGAGGTGCATCGGCCGCTCGGCCGACTCGTCGCCAGAACCGGGGGCGGGCCCGGACCTCATCGGTCCGGGCCTGCCTCGCCCGTGCGCCTCCCAAGGCTTTGCACCGTCGACCACGGGATCGTCAGCTCTCGTGATCGTCTGTGCATGCTGCACACCACGCCAGGGCGCGACCGCGCCCGAAGTGTGAACAAGCTCGGGAGAAAAATGTCGCGGCCGCCACCGAAGGGCCCCCGCTACCCGTCGCGGCCCGGCCGCTGCCGGTTCGCCTTGGTCTGCGAGCGCTGCTTCTTCGCCTGCAGCCGGCGCTCCTTCGCCCCGCGGCTCGGCCGGGTGGCCCGGCGGGGCGGATCGACGTGGAGGGCCGACGCCAGGCGCGCCACCAGGCGCTCCTGGGCGAGCACGCGGTTGCGGAGCTGGCTGCGCTCGTCGTCCACCACCACCCGCACCACCGGCCCCAGGCGGGCCACCACCCGCTCGCGCTGGCGCGGCAGCAGCGACGGCGAGGCGGCGGCGTCGAAGGTGAGCTCGACGCGCGTGGCCGCCTTGTTGGCGTGCTGGCCGCCCGGCCCACCGGAGGTGCGGAACCGGACGTCGAGCTCGCTGCGGGGGATCCGCACGCTCCGGGTGACCCGCAGGTCGTCGTCGGCCACGACCCATGCTCGCAGGTGCGGGCCGGGGCGCACAGGTCCTTCGGAACGAGAACACGTTCTCGTCGCACCGGTAGGGTCGCCGCATCGCCCGGCCCCGAGGAGGCACCCGTGACCACCCCTCCCCGCTTCGATGGACGCACCGCCATCGTGACCGGCGCCGCCTCGGGCATCGGTCGGGCCACCGCGCTGCGCCTCGCGGCCGACGGCGCGGCGGTGGGCTGCCTCGACCTCGCCGACGCGGTGGAGCAGACGGTGGACGACATCCGGGCGGCCGGCGGCCGGGCGAGCGCGGCGTCGGTCGACGTGCGCGACGAGGACAGCGTGGCCGCCGCCGTGCGCGCCGTCGAGGCCGAGCTCGGGCCCACCCGGATCCTCGCCAACGTGGCGGGCGTCCTGCGCTTCGCCCACACCGAGACCCTCGACGTGGCCGAGTGGGACCTGCTCATCGACGTGAACCTGAAGGGCCCGTTCCTCATGTGCCGGGCCACGATCCCCTCGATGCTCGCCAACGGCGGTGGCGTCATCACCAACGTGGCGTCGTCGGCGGGCATGTTCGGCCAGGCGTTCATGGTCCACTACTGCGCGGCGAAGGGCGGCGTGGTGCAGCTGACCCGATCGCTCGCCTGGGAGTACCTCAAGCGCGACATCCGCGTGAACGCCATCGCGCCCGGTGGGGTCGACACGCCGATGACCGGCTCGGTGGCCTTCCCCGAGGGGATCGACTTCGAGCTGATCCGCAAGACGATGGCCATCGGCAACAAGATGCTGTCGCCGACCGAGCCGGCGGCGCTCATCGCGTTCCTGTCGTCGGACGAGGCGAGCGGCATCAACGGCGTGATCGTGCCGATCGACCACGCCGTCACCGCGTAGGGCCGCCCGCCGCCAGGTCGCTCCGCCGCCGAGGTCGGCTCAGGACACCACCCGGCCGGTGCTCACGCGGGGACCGAAGGTCATCACCACGGTGGTGCCGCCGTCGGCCGCGCGGAACTCGAGCTCGTCGGCCAGCAGGCGGATGAGCGGGATGCCGAGCCCGCCCTCGTACTCCAGGCGGGCCGGGTCGGTGACGGCGGGGTGCGACTCGAGCCGGTCGGGGTCGAAGCCGCCGCCGTGGTCGGACACGGCCAGCTCGATGCACCCGGGCCCCACCTCGAAGCGCAGCTCGATGGGCGCGTCGTGCGACGGCCCGGCCGGCCGGCCGAGCTGGGCCTGGATGGCGTTGGTGCACGCCTCCGACACGGCGAGGCGCAGGTCGGCCCCGCGCTCGTCGTCGAAGGACGGATCGGCGGCGGCGAGCGCGCCCACCACCAGGCGGGCCACCGACACCACCTCGGGCCGGGGCGGCAGCGCGAGCACCACCACCTCGACCTCCGCTTCGGGCCCCACCACCACGGTCAGGCTCCCAGCGCCGGCGGGCAGCCGCGCCCGCTCATCCGGCCATCGCCTCCTCGACGGTCCCGCCGATGCGGAAGACGCGGTCGAGCCCGGTGATCTCGAACACCTTGAGGATGCGTCGCTCGGTGCACACCAGGGCGAGCTCGCCGCCCTGGGTGCGCACGCGCTTGAGCGCGCCGATGAGCACCCCGAGGCCGGTGGAGTCGATGAAGTCGACGCCGCCGAGGTCGACCACGATCTGGAACCGCTGGTCGTTCACCAGCTTGATGAGCTGCTCCCGCAGCCGTGGGGCGGTGGCGACATCGACCTCGCCGCCCACGAGGAGCACCGACCAACCACCCTGCTCGCTGAGCTCGAGTCGTAGGTCCATCCGCGCTCCCTGGTCGCCGTCCGGGCAGACGCTACTGCCCGTGGGGCGCGCCTCCGAACCCCCGGGCGGTCCGCCCTAGACTGCGAACGCCTGTTCCCCAGCCCGGTGCCGCCCGTGGTCCTCACCTCCCCCGATCCGGTCTCGCACGGCGCGCAGACGCTGCGCCAGCGGCTCGGCGCGGGCCTGGTGCACGTGGAGCGCCTGCCCCCGCGCCCGGCGGTGCACGCGGCGCTCGCCCGACCCCTGCGCCCCGCCGTGGCCGAGCGGCTCGCCGAGCTGGGCCTGGACGACCTGTGGTCGCACCAGGCCGAGGCCATCGACCTTCTGCGCGCCGGCCGGTCCACCGTGGTGGCCACCGGCACCGCCTCGGGCAAGTCGCTCTGCTACCAGGTGCCCATCGCCGAGGCCGTGGCCGACCCGGTCAAGCCCGGCACCGCCCTCTGCCTGTTCCCCACCAAGGCGCTGGCGCAGGACCAGCTCCGCTCCTTCGCCGACCTCGCCGCGCCCGGCCTGGTGGCGGCCACCTACGACGGCGACGCCGACCCCGACGCCCGGGCGTGGGCCCGGCGCCACGCCAACGTGGTGCTCACCAACCCCGAGATGGTGCACCACGGGCTGCTCCCGAACCACGGCCGCTGGGACACCTTCCTCATGCGGCTCCGGTACGTGGTGGTCGACGAGCTGCACGTGCTGCGGGGCGTGTTCGGCACCCACGTGGCCCACCTGCTGCGCCGCCTCCGCCGCCTCTGCGAGCACTACGGGTCGTCGCCGACGTTCGTGTTCTCCTCGGCCACCATCGGCGAGCCCGGCCGCCTCGCTGCCGAGCTGTGCGGCCTGCCGGTGGCCGAGGTGGCCGCCGACGGCTCGCCGCGTGGCGAGCGGCTGGTGGCGCTGGTCGACCCCCGGCGCATCGACACCGGCACCGGGTCGCCGCCATCGGGCAACCGGGTCACGGCCACCCTGGTGGCCGACCTCGTGAACCAGGGCCACCGCACGCTGGCGTTCTGCCGCAGCCGCGCCGGCACCGAGGTGGTGGCCGCCGAGGTGGTGCGGCGCCACCCCGAGCTGGCCGGCCGCGTGCGGCCCTACCGGGGCGGCTACCTCGCCGCCGAGCGGCGCGAGATCGAGGCCCAACTGTTCAGCGGGGTGCTGGGCGGGGTGATCGCCACCTCCGCCCTGGAGCTCGGGGTCGACGTCGGCGGCCTCGACGCCGTGGTGCTCAACGGCTTCCCGGGCACGATCGCCTCGCTGTGGCAGCAGGCGGGTCGGGCCGGCCGACAGGGCCAGCCCTCGGTGGCGGTGCTCGTGGCCGGCGAGGACCAGCTCGACCACTGGTTCCTCCAGCACCCCCAGGAGGTGTTCCGCCGTTCGCCCGAACCGGCCGTGGTCAACCCGGCCAACCCGTTCGTGCTCGACCCGCACCTGGCGTGCGCCGCCTACGAGCAGCCGCTGGCCCACCGCGACGAGCGCTGGTGGGGCGCCGACGACCTCGACGACGGGGTCCGACGGCTGGTGGTGGACGACCGCCTGCTGCTGCGTCCGCGCCGGGACGGCACCCGGGCCGTGTGGGCGGCGCGGGGCCGGCCCGCCAACGGGATGGGCCTGCGCTCGGGCTCCTCGGACGAGGTGCGCATCGCGTTCCCCGACGGGACCCTGGTGGGCACGGTGGATCGGGCCCGGGCCTGCGACGTGGCCCACCCCGGCGCCGTCTACCTCCACCAGGGCCGTCCGCACCGCGTGGTGACGCTCGACCTGGACGACGGCGCCGCCATCGTGGAGCCCGACGACGGACGCGAGTACACGCTGGCCCGCACCGACGTCGCCCTGCGCATCACCGGGGTCGACGCCACCCGCACCGTCGGCCGGCTCACGGTGGGCGTGGGCCCGGTGGAGGTCACCAGCCGGGTCACGGGGTACCAGCGGCGCGAGGTCCTCACCGGCGACGTGCTGGCCACCGAGGAGCTCGACCTCCCACCGTCGCACCTGGTGACCCGCGGGGTCTGGTGGTCGGTGCCCGACCGGGTGGTGGCCGACGCCGCCATCGTGCCGCGTGACCTGCCCGGTGCCCTCCACGCCGCCGAGCACGCCGGCATCGGCATCCTCCCGCTGTTCACCATCTGCGACCGCTGGGACGTGGGCGGCATCTCCACGGCGTGGCTCGACGAGCTGGGCACCGCGGCGGTGGTGATCTACGACGGGTACCCGGGCGGTGCGGGCATCGCCGAGCTCGGCTACGAGGCGGCGCCGCACCAGCTGGCGGCCACGCTCGAGGTGCTGGCGGGGTGCGACTGCGAGTCCGGCTGCCCGTCGTGCGTGCAGTCGCCCAAGTGCGGGAGCTGGAACGAGCCCCTGAGCAAGGCCGGTGCGGCGGCCCTGCTCCGAGCGGCCGGCATCGAGCTGCCACCACCGGCCACCGCCGGCTGAGCGCGGTCAACCGGGGTCGGCCTCCTCGTCCTCCACGGCCATGGTGACGGTGGACTCGAGCGTGGGCTCCCCCACCAACGCCCCCACGAGGGGCACGTCGGTCCGGACGCGGTAGCGGACCCGGACCTCCACGTCGCCGCCCGGACCGGCGGAGGACTCCCAGACCTCGAGGCGGTCGGCCTGGAGGCCGGGGGTGCGGCGCGCCGCGGCGTCGGCCGCACCGGCCCGGACCGCCGCGGCGCGGGCGCCGGCCCGCGCCGCGTCGACCACCAGGATCTGGCTCCGTGCCACCAGCGCCACCTGGACCACGGCGAGCAGGACGACGACCACCACCGGCAGGGTGAGCGCCAGCTCCACGGTGGCCTGGCCGTGCTGGCCTGCGGCGCGGGACGCAGCGGCGCGTGGCGGCACGGGCCCCACTCAGCCGACCTCGCCGATGAGCTGGTCGACGACGGCATCGAACAGCTGGCCGACCTTGCCGGACTTGGCCGCCCAGGCGGCGAGGAGCAGGGCGATGGCCGCGGCGCCGAGCAGCACGAGGGCGTACTCGGCGGTGGCCTGGCCCCGCTCGTCCCGGATCCGGGCCGAACCGGACCGGATCGCAGAGCGGATCGCTCCGACGAGCGCCACCTGGACGGCGACGAGGGCAGACGGGAGCGTGGACATGCGGTGACCTCCGGGGAGGGGCGGGCCGGACGGCCCGGGGACGGGGGGAGCACCCGGAGGGTGCGAGAAGGGTGGCGGAGCCACGAGCAGCGGCGCCTCCGGCGCGAGCTGCGGGGCGCCTCAGGGCGCGAGCGACCCGAGGGACCCGGCGAGGAGCGGCGCCACGGCCAGGAGGCCGAACGCCGGCAGCACGCAGCACACCAGCGGGAACAACATGCTCACCGGCAACCGCCCGGCGGCGGCCTGAGCCGACCGGGTGCGGCGATCTCGAGCGACGGCCACGACCTGGTCCAGCACCGGCCCGAGCGGTGCGCCGGTGCGCAGGGCGGCTCGCAGGGCATCGGCGAGGACGGGTCCCGACGAACCCAGGTCGGCGCCGGCGGCGTCGAGCGCCTCGGCGAGGGGAACGCCCCGCCGGGTCCGGGCGAGGATCGCCGCGAGCGGGGGCCGGGCCGGGGCCGGTGCTCGCGCCGCCACCACCTCGACGCAGCGGTGCACCGGGTTGCCGGCCGCCGCCGCGATGCGGAACAGGTCGACCAGATCGGGGAACGCCGCATCTCGCTCGCGCTGGAGCCGGCGCCGCTCGCGCCGCCGCCGGGCGATTCGGCCGAGCAGGGCCAGCGCGGCGAGCGCGACCGCCGTGGCGGCCCCCACGATGGCCGCCGTGCCCACCAACACCGCCGCCGCGAGCGTGACGACCGCCCGGCGCGACGGCGACCCTGGCTCCTGCGCACCGACGGGTTGGCGTTGAACCGGACGTCGCCGCATCCGCCCGCCGGCGAGCACCACCGCTGCCGCGGCCGGCAGCGCCGGCAGCGCCGCCAGCGCCGCGGTCACGACACCCCCCGCACGAGGCGCCGCATCCACCAGGCGCCCGCACCATTGAGGGCGACGCCCCCCACCAGACAGGCCCACCCGACCGGCGAGGTCACCAGGAAGGCGGCGATCCGGTGGTCGAGCACCGCCACCACGCCCGCGAAGGCGAGGGGCGTGACCACCAGCACCACCGCAGAGAGCTGCGCCTGGGCGGCCAGGGCGCGCACCTCGCGCTGGCGCGCCCGGTGCTCCGCCAGCGTGGCCCCCACGCTCCTGAGGGCCGCCACCTGGCTGCCGCCGGTGGCGCCGGCGAGGGCCAGCGCGTCGGCCACGAGACCGAGGCCCGAACCCGGGTGCCGATCCGCCCAGCTGTCGAGCGCGTGCTGCAGGGGGCTGCCGCCGCTCGTGAGCCGGAGCACCTCCCGCAGCTCGGCGGCCAGGGGGCCGGGGCGACCGGCCGCACCGGCCAGGCCCTGCGCGAGCGAGGACCCCGACGCCATGGCCGCCACGACGTCGTCGAGCAGCACCGGGAGCTCCCGCTCGAGGTCGCCCGACCGCGCTCGCCGGCCCCGAGACCGATGGGCGACGACCCCGACGCAGCCGCCGAGCGCGACGACGACCAGGACCACGGGCGCCCGGGCCACCAGCACCAGCCCCACGACCGCCGACGCCCGCGGGACCCACGGCCAGGCCACCTCGGGATCCACCGGAACGTCGAGGGCGGCCAGCACCTCCGGGAACCACGCGGGCGCTCCCGCCGGACCCGGGTTCTGGAGCCGGGCCGCTGCGGTGCCCGCCCGCGACGACCGGGCCGCCGCAGCGGCGGCCACGCCCACCACGAGCACCGATGCCGCACACGCGACGGGCAGCCACCACGCGCTCATCGGGTGCACCACCCCGGCGAGGGCGGCGCCGCCGAGCGATCTCGGGCCGGACGCTGGGGCAGGCGCACGACCCCGCCCTCGTCGGCCAGGAGGCGGGTGGCACGGCGCGCGCCCGCCTCGGCGGCCTCGTCGGGCGGGCGCACCTCGGCCACCTCGACCACCCGACGGGCGGACCCGCCCGTCCGGGCGATGTGGACCACGAGGTCGACCGCCGCCGCCAGGTGGTCCCGCACGGCGGGCAGCGGGAGGGCCACGCCCGCCAGCAGCACGAGCGTCTCGAGGCGGCGCAGCGCGTCTTCGGCACCGTTGGCGTGGACGGTGGTGAGCGACCCGTCGTGGCCGGTGTTCATGGCCGCCACCAGCTCGAGGGCCTCGCCGCCGCGGACCTCGCCCACCACGATGCGGTCCGGTCGCAGCCGGAGGGCGCTGCGCACGAGGTCCCGGCACGACACCTCGGCCACCCCCTCCACCGAGCCCGGCCGGGTCTCGAGGCGCACCACGTGCTCGGCGGGCAGGTCCAGCTCGGCCGCGTCCTCGATGGTGACGATCCGCTCGCCGTCGGGCACGTGCGCCGCCAGGGCGTTCAGCAACCTGGTCTTGCCCGAGCCCGTGGCCCCCGACACGACCACGTTGGCCCGCGCCCGCACCGCCCACCGCAGCAGCTCGACAACCGCCGGCGGTGCCACGTCGTCCAGGGCCACGCGACGCGTCGAGAAGCGCCGTATGGCCACGCACGGACCGTCGACCGCGAGCGGCGGGACCACCACGTGGACCCGTGACCCATCGGGCAGCCGGGCGTCGACCACCGGGCTCGCCGGGTCCACCCGCCGCCCGGTGGGCGCCAGGATCCGCTCCACCAGCAGGTCGATGGTCGGCCGGTCCAGCACCACGTCGGCCCGGCGCAGCGACCCGCGCCGATCCACCCACACCGGCCCGGGACCGTTGACCAACACGTCGGTGACCG
>JAHBSN010000065.1 GCA_019639095.1 Actinomycetota bacterium | reverse complement strand
GGCGTGGAGATCGAAGGCCATCGGCTTCTCCACGAGCGTGGGGATGCCCCGCTCGAGCAGGGCGCTTGCGCTCGAGAGGTGGTCGGCGGCCGGCGTGGCCACCACGGCTGCATCGACCGGACCCACCTCCTCCAGCGCGTCCTGGATGCACGAGTGGCGCGGCACCCCGTCGACCCCGTCGGCGACGGGGTCGACGGTCGCGACCACGTGGCCCGATGCGCTCAACCCGGCGACCCGCAGGTGACGCCGACCCTGACGGCCGAGACCGACCAGGAGGACTCGGGACGGCCGATCCGGCTCAACCACGGCGGCCACCCGCCCCGGTCGACACCGGTCCGAGGCCGGTTCCACGTTCGTGCGCCATGGCCACCTCGTCGTACAGCGCCGCGATCTGTTCGAGCATCCCCGTGCGATCCCACTCCTGGACGCGCACTCGTGCTCGTGACGCCACCGACGTGGCCAGTTCGGGCTCGCGGAGCAGCCTGCCCACCGCCCCGGCCAGCTCCACGGGGCGCGACGGAGTCACGAGCAGCCCGTCCTCGCCATCCGTGATGATCTCGGCGCATCCGTCGACGGCGGTGGCCGCGACCGGGATGCCCACCGCCATCGCCTCGGTCACCGTGCGGGGAAGGCCCTCCCACAACGACGACAGCGCGAACACGTCGAACGCGCTCAGCATCTCGCTCACGTCACGGCGCACGCCTAGCAGGTGGAAGCGATCGCCGAGGCCGGCCCGGTCGACCGCGGCCTGGGTGACCTCCCGCAGGGCGCCATCGCCGACCCAGACGAAGTGCACGTCAAGGTCCGACGCTCGGAGGTGGGCGAACATCTCGACCATGGAAACGGGGTCCTTCTGATCGGCGAGGCGACCGACGGTTCCCACCAGGTGTGCAGCGGGCCCGATCCCCAGCTCCGCTCGGAGCCGCGTACCGGCCTCCGGATCGAACGAGAGGGACTGCAGGTCGATGCCGTTCCGGATCAGGCGGTACTGCTCCGCTCGACCGATGCCCGCATCGAGTCCCTTCGCACGGTCCGGCGACGCCTCGACGACGATCGCATCGGTGTACCGAGCGGCGCACCGCTCGCTCGCCACCACACCTCGTCGAAGCGCAGGCCGCTGATGGTCGTTGAAGCTCCATCCGTGCACCGAGTGCACGACGGGCAGTCGGAGTCGACGCGCGGCCAGGCGGCCCACCAGCCCTGCCTTGGAACTGTGGGTGTGCACGAGCTGGGTGCCGGCGGAGGCGAGCCGGTCGGCCAGCCGGCTCACCGCAGCCAGGTCCGAGGCCGGACGCACGCGGTGCACCAGTTCGGGGGCCAGCTCCACCCTGATGCCTCGCTGCTCGGCCTCGGCGAACATCGTGCCCTCGTCGTCGGACTCGATCCCGGTGAAGAGCACCTGCCGGAACCGGTTCGGGTCGAGCCCCTCGCAGGTGACGAGGGCGCTCTCCTGGGCGCCACCCAGGGCGAGCTTGGTGATCACGTGCGACACCCGCAAGGTGCTCATCGACCCGAGCCTCGCCCGCCGAGCACGCTTCGCAGCGTCCGGCCGATGATCCGAAGATCGAACGCGAGCCCCTGGTTGCGCAGGTAGAAGAACTCGTACTGCAGCTTCTCGCGCGCATCGCGCTCGTCGCCTGCGTAGCCGTACTTGACCTGCGCCCATCCCGTCAGGCCCGGCCGGACGAGGTGGCGCATTCCGTAGAACGGCAACTTGGTGCTGAGCTCGTGGACGTAGCCGGGCTGCTCGGGACGAGGTCCCACGAGGGAGAGGTCGCCCCGCAGGATGTTCACGACCTGGGGCAGCTCGTCGACGTGGGTGCGCCGCAAGAGGCCGCCGAACGGGGTGATGCGCGGATCGCCGACCGTGGTCCAGGTGCTGTCGGTCACGGTCGGACCGGTCGGGACCATCGTGCGGAACTTGAGGATCTGGAAGCGAGCACCTCCCTGGCCGACCCGCTCCTGCCGGTAGAGCAGAGGCCCCCGATTGGACACGAGGTTGCCGATCAGGACGAAGGGCACCGACAAGCCGAGCGGCACCAACCCGATCACCCCCCCGACCACATCCCCAACGCGCTTGGCGCGTGCATACCGCTCCCCGTGGAGCTCCCCGATGTCGAAGAACAGCGATGCGCGCTCGAGCTCGCCGAGGGGGAGCTTCCCCAACCACTCTTCGTAGAACTGCAGCAGCGTCCGTATCCGGATGCCGGATTCGTGCAGTACTGCAGCCTGGTCCACGACCCGCTGGTCCAGCAGGGCCTCGCGGTCCAGCACGACCACCGTGGCCCGCTCGTCCATCACCCGGGTCACCAGCGGCTGTTCGTCGATGCCGGGGCCGCTCGCGTCGAGGACCTCGAGGTGGGCTGCCAGGTGGGCGGGCACCTCTGGCGCATCGGCCAGGTCGTCGATGAGCCGATCCAGCTCCAAACCCGTGGCCGAGCCCACCACCACGAGGCGATCCCGGTGCTCCTGGCGCTCCCGCCCATGGGTGGCCAGCCGCCATGCGAGCAGCTGCAGTGGGACCACCACGACCGCCGCCCCGAACACCACGAAGCGCGGGAGCAGGGCGTCACCCACCACCAGCTGCACGACGGACACCGCCGCGGCGCCCGCCGCCGACGCCGACGCCGCCGCCGCCAATGCCCGCCGCGGACCCCGGGAGACGTCGGGGAGACCCCACGTGTACGCGGCGAGGCCCAGCACCGCCGAATACCCGAGCGACCAGGCGAAGCGGAACGACCCGGTGTAGTCGTAGGTCGGGTCGGCCACCCACGCCGCGTGCACCTTGCTCAGTACGAGGACCGCGCCAACAGCGCCGAAGAAGGAGAGGAGACGGGCTGTTCGGCGCACCTCGGGAGCGTATGCGCCGTCGATCCGCACCAAGCGGACGCTCAACGGGGCGTGAAGACCACCACCACAGGCGACCAGACGTCGCGCTGCCAACCAAGAACATCGACCTGGTCGGCGCCGTTGCCCACCACCGCCACCGGCTCGGTGCGGCCCGGGCGCAGCATCGCCAGGGCATCCGCTGCGGTGTCGACGTCGGCGGAGAGCCAGTCGGGTCCCGGCAGCGCCCGCCAGGAGGTGCGGGTGAGGTAGCGGGGGACGCGGATGACCGTGGGCGCGTCGACCGACAGGGTCAGGTCGGTCAGCGCCCGATTCGAGTCTCGGACCTCAGCCGTGGCCCGCACCCCGGCCAGGGTGGGCACCGCCGCCGCCACGAGCAGGACCGCGGCGACTGCTCGAGCCGGCACGAGTCCTCGGGCCCCGTCGGACGCGTTCGGCACCGGCAGCGGCGGGAGGGCGAGGGCCCGCCAGAGGGCGGTGACGGCCACCACCGTGGCCGGGACGAGCACGGGGAGGAGGAACCGTCCACCCCAGTCCCGGCTGCCGCCCTCGGGGTACTGCACGGCCACGATCGCCAGGGCGTGGAGCGCCACCAGGGCCACCAGCGCCCGTTCGGCCGGGGGTGCGTCGCGCCACCGCCACGATGCCAACCCGGCGAGCACCACCGGTGCGGCGGCGGCGAAGCCGGCCAGGTCGTCGGGCGCCACGAGCACGCGCAGCACGACAAGCACGACCGCGGCGCCGAGCAGGGCCGCGGGCTCGCCGAGCCGTCCGGGGCGACGGCGAGCGGCCAGGCCCGCCGCCACCGCCAGGCCCGCGGCGAGCAGGGCGAGCACGGTGGCCGCCGACGACGCGCCCATGCCGTCGACGAACGTGCGGAGGAAGCCGTTGGCTCGCCCGGCGAGGAGGCCGAACTGCGGCCCGGAGTCGTCGGGCCCGGCCACCTCGCCGCCGGGCGCCACGCTGGCCATCCATCGACCGGAGCCGACCCGCGCAACCGCAGCGGCCACCACCACCGGCGCCGACCACCAGGCGGCGGAGGCGATCGCCCGGACCGGCGGCGCCCCGTCCTGGCGGGCCAGCCACCCGGCCGTGGCGAAGGCGACGGCCGCCAGGGCGAGCGCGAAGACGGCCGCCTCGGACCGAAGGGCGGCCATGGCCGCCACCGAGGCGGCCATCGCCGCGAGGTGCCACCAGCGCCCCCGGCGCTGGGCCAGGGCGACCAGGCCCCACGCCGCCGCCCCGCCCAGGGCGGCCGCTGCGGTGTGGGCCCAGAGCGCGTGGGTCTGGATCACGAGGGGCCCGAGGCCGACCACCCAGAACGCCAGCGGGCCCACGGCGGGAGCGTCGGGCACGAGGCGGCGGGCGAGCAGGCCGGTGGCCAGGGCGGCGGCCACCGCGCCCAGCACCCCGGGGAGGTACAGGCCCCAGGTGGGATCACCGGCCCGGTCGGTGAGCGAGCTCGACGCCCGCAGCACCTCGATCCACGCCGGCTGCTTGGCGTAGGGGAAGGAGCCCTCGTCGGTCACGGTGCTGTGCGACACCGGCGCGAACTGCGACGTCGGGTCGCGGTCGAGGTGGCGATACGGGTAGGCCCACGAGCTCCCGTCGCCGTCGCGCAGCACGCGCACCTGCGTGGCGTAGGCGCCGTCGTCGAAGTTCCAGCCGTCGTCGCGATCCACCAGGCCCAGCAGGCCCACCAGCAGCACCAGGTAGGCCGCCACGTGGAGGCCCCACCGGGCGGCGGGGTGCGAGGTCAGCACCCCGCCATGATCGGCCGTGGCGCGAGGCGGGTGAGCGATCCCCTAGGCGACGGGGACCGCGACCACCACGGCGGCGGCGGGGATGGGCCCGTAGGCGTGGGGGAAGGCCTGGCCCGAGTCGTAGGAGTCCTCCTCCACGATCTCGACGGCGCCGAGGGCGGTCGGGTCCACCTCCAGCGCGAGCAGACCGGTGGCCCCGGCGAAGTGGCGCTCGAGCGTGCCGGCCACCTGCCGGCCCCACGAGCAGTGCACGAACCCCTCCGACTCGATGGAGCCGGGGGTGATCGAGCCGGCCGTCCGGTAGCCCTCCCACTCCTGCGTGGTGGCCAGGTGGTACAGCCGGTCGGGGTGCAGGTCGTCGACGGACACGATCAGCCCTCCAGCCCGAGCAGGGGACGCAGGAACCGACCGGTGTGCGATGCCGGGGTGGCCGCCACCGTCTCGGGCGGGCCCTCCACCACCACCTGACCGCCGCCCGATCCGCCTTCTGGACCGAGGTCGATCACCCAGTCGGCGGTCTTGATGACGTCGAGGTTGTGCTCGATGACCAGCACGGTGTTGCCCTGGTCCACCAGGCGCCCGAGCACCGTGAGCAGCTTGCGGATGTCCTCGAAGTGGAGGCCGGTGGTGGGCTCGTCGAGCAGGTAGATGGTGTGGCCGGTGGAGCGCTTGGAGAGCTCCGACGCCAGCTTGATCCGCTGGGCCTCGCCGCCCGACAGCGTGGGGGCCGGCTGCCCGAGGCGGACGTAGCCGAGGCCGACGTCGACCAGGGTCTGCATGTGCCGGGCGATCACCGGCTGGTTGGCGAAGAACTCGAGCGCCTCCTCGCAGGGCAGGTCGAGCACCTCGGCCACGTTCTTGCCCTTGAACTGGATGTCGAGCGTGTCGCGGTTGTACCGGTCGCCCTTGCACACCTCGCACGGCACGTAGACGTCGGGCAGGAAGTGCATCTCGATCTTGATGGTGCCGTCGCCGGCGCAGTTCTCGCAGCGACCGCCCTTCACGTTGAAGCTGAACCGCCCGGGCAGGTAGCCGCGCACCTTGGCCTCGGTGGTCTGCGCGAAGAGCTTGCGGACGTGGTCCCAGACGCCGGTGTAGGTGGCGGGGTTGGAGCGGGGCGTGCGGCCGATGGGCGACTGGTCGATGTTGATGACCTTGTCGAGGTGCTCGATGCCGAGCACCTTCTTGTGCAGGCCGGGCGGGGTCTTCGACTTGTAGATCCGCTGCATGAGGGCCCGCAGCAGGATGTCGTTGACGAGCGTGGACTTGCCCGAGCCCGACACGCCCGTGACGGCCACGAACAGCCCGAGCGGGAAGTCGACGTCGACCCCCCGCAGGTTGTGCTCGCGTGCGCCCTTGACCGACAGCCACTCCCCCTGCGGCGTGCGGCGGGTCTGGGGCACGGGGATCTGCTTCTTGCCCGAGAGGTACTGCCCGGTGATCGACGCCTTGTTCTTGAGCAGCGACTTCACCGTGCCGGCGTGCACCACCGAGCCGCCGTGCTCGCCGGCGCCGGGACCGATGTCGACGATGTAGTCGGCCACGGCGATGGTGTCCTCGTCGTGCTCCACCACCAGGACCGTGTTGCCGAGATCTCGCAGGCGGATGAGGGTCTCGATGAGCCGGCGGTTGTCCCGCTGGTGCAGCCCGATCGACGGCTCGTCGAGCACGTAGAGCACGCCCACCAGGCCCGAGCCGATCTGGCTGGCCAGGCGGATGCGCTGGGCCTCGCCGCCGGCGAGGGTGGCCGACGAGCGGTGCAGCGACAGGTAGGTGAGCCCGACGTCGATCAGGAAGCCCAGGCGGGCGTTGACCTCCTTCAGGATCGGGTCGGCCACGATGCGGTCCCGGTCGCTGATCTCGAGCTCGGCGAAGAGCTGCGCAGCATCGGCGATCGGGATCGACGACATCTCGTGGATGTTCTTGCCGCCGACGGTGACCGCCAGGGTGAAGGGCTTGAGGCGGGCGCCCTCGCACGCCGGGCACGGCACCTCGCGCATGTAGCCCTCGAACTGCTCGCGCTGGCTGTCGGACTCGGTGTCGGCGTGGCGGCGCTGGATCCAGGTGACGGCGCCCTCGAAGGTGGCCTGGTAGGAGCGGGTGCGGCCGTAGCGGTTCTTGTAGCGCACCTGCACCTTCGAGGTGCCGGCGCCGAACATGAGCACCTTCTGCTGCTTGGCGGTGAGGGCCGACCACGGCACGTCCATGGGGATGGCCTTCTCCTCGCAGATGGCCTCCAACAGCCGCTGGTGGTACTGCAGGTGGCCGCCGGCCCACGGGGTGATGGCCCCGCCCTCGATGGTCTGGTCGGGGTCGGGCACCACGAGGTCGACGTCGACCTCGAACTGCGTGCCGAGGCCGTCGCAGCGCTCGCACGCGCCGTAGGGCGAGTTGAACGAGAAGTTGCGAGGCGCCAGCTCCTCGTAGCTCTTGCCGTCGACCGGGCAGGCCAGGTGCTGGGAGAAGGTGAGCACCTCGCCCTCGCCGCCGTCGGCCGGCACCAGCTCCACCTCGGCCACGCCCTCGGCCAGGGTGAGGGCGGTCTCGAGCGATTCGGTGAGGCGGCGCTCGATGCCCTCGCGCCTCACGAGGCGGTCGATGACGACCTCGATGTGGTGGACCTCGTAGCGGGCGAGGTCGATCTTGGTGCCGAGCTCGTGGAGCTCGCCGTCGATGCGAGCCCGCACGTAGCCCTGGGCGGCGAGGTCGGCCAGCAGCGTCTCGTAGTTGCCCTTGCGACCCCGCACCACCGGCGCCAGCACCTGGAAGCGGGTGCCCTCGGGCAGCTCGAGGATGCGGTCCACGATCTGCTGGGGGGTCTGGCGGGAGATGACCACGCCGTGCTCGGGGCAGTGCGGCACGCCGATGCGGGCGAAGAGCAGGCGCAGGTAGTCGTAGATCTCGGTGACCGTGCCCACCGTGGACCGGGGGTTCTTGGATGCCGACTTCTGGTCGATCGAGATGGCTGGCGACAGGCCCTCGATGAAGTCGACGTCGGGCTTGTCCATCTGCCCGAGGAACTGCCGGGCGTACGACGACAGCGACTCCACGTAGCGGCGCTGGCCCTCGGCGTAGATGGTGTCGAACGCCAGCGACGACTTGCCCGAGCCCGAGAGCCCGGTGAACACGATGAGCTTGTCTCGCGGGAGGTCCACCGAGACGTCTCGGAGGTTGTGCTCTCGGGCGCCGCGGATCACGAGGGAGTCAGACACGGTGGAGCACTCTACCGGCCTCCCCCGGGTCGGTGGCGAACACCTGTTCTGCTGTGGTACCGGGCGCTCAACGGCCCCCGGCCGGTGCCGATGGTTGGGGTCATGGACCGCGCCGCCACCTCCTCCGACGCGCCCCCGTCGCGCCGGCATCTCGCCGTGGTGGCGGCGGTGCTCGGCGCCGTGGTGCTGGCCTCGATGTGGCCCCTGGCCTGGGCGCGGAGCAACGGCGGGGTCGACGCCCTGCTCGGGGCCGGGGCCGACTCCACCGCCCGCCCGCTGATCGACCGCGAGGTGCCCGGCGCGGTGCGCTTCGCGTCGCTCGGCCACGACGGCCAGCAGTTCTACGTGGTGGCCCGACACCCCTTCGACCCGGCGGCCGCCGCGCCCCTGCTCGACTCCCCCACCTACCGGGTCCGGCGCATCGCCTTCCCCGCCCTCGCCGGCGCGCTGGCGCCCCACGGCGGCCCCCGACTCGTCTGGGCGATGCTCGCCGTGTCGCTCGGCGGCGTGGCGCTGGGCGCCTGGGCCGTCTCTCGCTTCCCCGATGCGCCGCCGTGGCTGCCGCTCGTGGTGGGGGTCACCCCCGGCGTGGGCGTGGCGCTCGCGCTCTCGCTCGGTGACGCCCTCGCCACCGGGTTCGCCCTCGCCGCCGTGGCCGCCGCCCTGCGCCACCGTTGGGCGTGGATGACCGTCGCCCTCGTGGCCGGCGCCCTCACCCGCGAGACCCTGCTGCTCGTGGCCGTCGGCCTCGTGTTCACCGCGGCCATGCCGTGGCGGTGGCGAGCGGCGGCGCTGGCGGTGCCGGCCCTCGCCATCGGCGCCTGGGTCGCCTGGTCGACCCAGCAGATCGGCGCGTCCTCGATGCAGGGCGCCGCCCAGTTCTCCCTCCCCCTCCTCGGCTGGATCCGCTCCACGAGCCGGCCGTGGGGCCTGGCCCTCGGACTGGGCCTGCTCGTGCTCCTCGTGGTCGGTGCCCGCCACACCTGGCGCACCGACCGGGGCGTCTCGGTGGTGCTCGGCCTGCACGCGGCGCTGATGGCCTGCCTGGCCACCGACGTCACCGTCTCGTGGCTCAACACCACCCGGGTGGCGGCGCCCGTGACCGCCCTGGCCGTGTGGGCGGTGGTGGCCCGGGGTGCACCAGCCGAGGAGCCCGCCTCCGTAGGCTCGCCGGCCATGCAGACGTCCGGGCCCACGCCGCAGCTGGCGGGAGCCCGATGACCACCACCGCACCCGCTAACCAGGAGGTGGCCGCCACCTCGGGTGGCCGCGACCGCGCCGGGCTGATCGCCGCCGTCGTGCTCGGGCTCGTCTACGCGGGCGCCGGGATCCTCCGCTACCGCAACTGGTGGTCGGGGGCGATCGACCTCGGCGTGTTCGACCAGGGCGTCTACCTGCTCTCGCGGGGCATGGCCCCCGAGGTCACCATCAACGGCCGCAACCTCTTCGCCGACCACCTCTCGATCTCGGTGCTCGTCTTCGTGCCCCTCTATCGGCTGGTGGCCACGCCCTACTGGCTCTTCCTGGCCCAGGGCGCAGCCCTCGGCGCCACCGTGCTGCCGCTGCGGGCCTTCGCCCGGGAGGAGGGGGTGGCGCCGTGGGTGGCCACCCTCGCCGTGGCCTGCGGCACGCCGCTCAGCGCGGCGGCCATGTTCGAGTTCCACCCCGCCACGCTGGCCGTCCCGTTCGTGGCCTGGGCCGCGCTCGAGGCGCGGCGCGGCAACGTCGAGCGGGCCACCGTGGCCGGCGTCCTCATCCTGCTGTGCCGGGCTGAGCTGGCCTGGGTTCTGATGGGGTTGGCGATCGTGGGCGCCCCCGTGGTGCGCCGTCGGTTCGTCGGGCTGTCCCTCGCCGGCATCGTGTTCGGGTTCACCGTGCCCGCGCTGCTGGGTGCCCGGGGCACCTTCGACGTCCACTTCGGCCACCTCGGGTCCAGCCCGAAGGACGCGGTGCTCCACCCGTGGCGGATCCTCGAGGCCCTTGCCTCGGCGGACACGATGACCAAGCTGATCATCCTGTTCCTGCCGGTCGGCTTCCTCACGTTCCTCAAGCCCCGCTGGACCGCGGCCACCCTCGTGGCCGCCGCACCCCTCGTGCTCTCCCGCTGGCCCGGCACGAGCATGCCGTGGTTCCACTACTGGGCGCCGATGTACCCGCTGGCCGTGGCCGGCGCGCTGGTGGCGCTGGGCGACCCGGAGCGGCACCGCCTCGTGCGTCCCGCACTGGTGGTGGCCGGCGCCGCCGCCGCGGTGGCGTTCATGAGCCCCGTGTCGCCGCGGGCGCCGGGACCGGTGAGCGTCGAGTCGCTCACCCGCTACCGCCACGACCGCGCCGACGCCGTGGCCCGGGCGAACATCGGCCCGAACGACTCCGTGGTCGCCACCTCGGCCATGCTCGCCCACCTGACCCACCGCCAGGAGGCGTGGCTGTTCCCGGCGCCCTACGCCGCCGCCGAGCCTGCCGAGCTCTCCCCCACCCCGTCGAAGGCCGCCGCCGCTCGCGTCGACGTCATCGTCCTCGAGGGCGACGCCGTCGACCAGGCCAAGGAGTACGGCATCGAGGGCGACGAGCAGGACGGCATCCTCACCGCCCACCCCTGACGCGCACGCGTCCATGGTTCGGAAGCGGCGCCGGAGATGGTGGTGGACGCTGGCAGAGCTGGCGTTGCTGCTGTTCGCGTGCCTGTTCATCCTGGGGTCGGCGCTGGCGGTCCTGAGCCCGTACCCGCCCGTCCGCACCGACAAGGAGAAGATGCGGGTCACCCAGCAGCGCCTCGACGTGCTGATCCGGGAGCTCGACGCGCTCCCTCCCCCTCCGGGATCGATCGCCGAGCCTGCGCACAAGAGCGACGGGTGCTCGACGAGCGATGGCGACGTCTTCCAGCCGAGTGCGGGCCGGACCTGGACGGTCATGACGAACGCACAGACCTGGGCGGCCGAACAGGCGGTGGTCGCCTCGCTCGTCGACTCGGGATGGGTGAAGTCTCCGGATCGCGGGCTGATCGACTGGTTCTCGCTCACCCTCACCCGAGATGGATGGCAGGCGATCGCGACGGTCTACCGGACCTCTGAATCGGACATGGTCGTTCGCGATCCAGCAGTGCTCGTCACCATGAGGGTCACGACCGACGAGCCCTGCACCCAGGGCTGAACGTCAGAATCGAGGACGTGGGCGAGCATTGCTTCGGACTACGGCATCGAGGGCGACGAGGACGACGGCATCCTCACCGCCCACCCCTGACGGTCACGCGTCTCGTTCGCCCGGTTCGGCCCACTCGTTCTTCAGAAGGGCTGCGGCATCGGCCGAGTAGCCCGTCGCATGGCGACGACGAATCGACCCAGGACGATCGCAGTCGCAAGGACGGCAAAGCCGCCGAAGACGATGTACGGCAGCACGAACCCGCTGCGATCCTGCTCGATCAGATCGGGGCGACCCGGCGGGAAGTACAGGTCGATGGAGTCGCCTTCCTCCACGGTGCGCATCACCGGGACGTGGGTGGTCTTCTCCGTTCCATCCGGCAGCACGTAGGTGACCATGCGATGGTCCGCATCGACCTCCGCCCCCGCCACGCCGTCGACTTGAATCCAGTCTTCGGTCTCGTCGCCACCTCGCAGGAACGGCACGATGATGACGACGCCGATCAGGATCGGCACCACGAGTCCCAACAGCTCGAGCCACGCCGAGATGATCGGCCGAGGACCGCGAAGGGGTCCCGTCGCGTTCGCCGGACGTCGAGGCTCCATCACCAGGACCGGGGACGATCGATCCGGGAGACACCAGCGTCCGTCTGCAACTCGACCTGTCCGCTGGCGGTATCGACCCGGATGTTGCAGTTCGGCATGCGCTGGCCGTGGGGGAAGGACGGGTATTCGGTGCGGCCCGACGGGCACGGGCGGCCGTCGCCGAGGGCGGTGACATCGACGTCCCAGCGCGCCACGTCCCGCCACGTCGCTGCCCCGGCGTACACCTCCATGAACAGGATGCCGCCGGGGTCCACGCGTGCCGGGATCCCAGATCGCCGCCGTGGGAACCGCAGCGCCCCGATCAGCGTCGCCGCTCCCCCGCCGTGCGGGCCGTCCTCCGCGATGGTGAGCTCGAACCAGTCGAACTCTCGCCCGTCGGCCCGATCCGCCCCCGCACGAGCGAGGCTCACGCGGTAGCTGCCGACGCCCCAGTCGAACGTGTTGCGCACGCCGATGAACCTTCCTTCGTGCGTGCCCCGCTCGCAGAACCCTCCGGGTGCGATCCGGAGGTCGGCGTCGTCGAAGGACCACCAGGTCGAGAAGATCAGGCCCTTGCCGACTCCTCGTCCAGCCGACGGATCGCTCACGTCGGTCTGGAGGCCGAGGTAGCACGCAGAGCCGTCGATCGAGCCCGAGAGCAGGGCGAGGTACTCGCCGACCCGGGTCCCCGGGTCGACCCGAACGTCGACGACCCACTCCATCCGGTCGACCGGCTCCACGAAGCCCCAGTGGTGGTAGAGGACGTGCGCCGGCATCCGGATCGGCTCGTCGAGCGGGTCCGGCGCTGTTCGCGATGCTCCCATGAGCCTCCGGAACCGCGCACCGCCTCGACCCACCCGAGGAGTCTGGCAGCGAGCCGCCTCCGCTCGCTCAGCGTGTCAGCCGCCGTCGGCGCTTCTGTCGTGAAGGTCGACCAGGGTCGGTGCTAGCCGACCTGCTTGAGTTCGCGCCGCAAATCCTTGATATGTACTCATGACTGTGCAATAGCTCCACGGTGGGCGTCAGACGGGACCCTTCCGGATCGCCCACCAGCATGGATCGCGCCGACAGCACACCACGGGATCCTTGATACACCCTGACCCGGCGTTCTGGGGCAGGAAGCGCGGCCCAGCGCTACTCGCCGCCGCGCAGGACTTGGCTGTCGATCCAAGAGGTCAGGCGTCGTCCGGTCGAGATCAGGTCGCCCATCGTGTAGCGGAGCAGCGTCGAGGCACTCCACGTGGGCTGCCAAGGGATCGGGGTGAGTCGGAAGTCGACGTCTACATGTCCAAGGCGGTCGACGTTGAACACCACCCCGAGCTCACCACCGATGGTGCGCCACCGGCGGGGTTCTTCCCAGAGCGGTCCAGAGCCGAGGTCAACCATCAACTGCCCGAGCCGGATCGACTCGATTCTTGTACCGTCGCCGACCTGCTCCTCAGAGTTCAGATCCAGTCCGTCGTCTCCGTTGAACGACTCGGTCGCACAAGCTGCCCGTAGCCCGTCTCCGTCGATCTGCACCCGGAGCCAGGTGAGCGGGTCGGCGTCGGGTTGTTCCAGCTCCGACAGGGTCACGTATGAGCTAGACGGGTCAGAACCGGAGAGGGTGAACGACTCGACCATTGAGCGATGCTGCCACGCCCGGCTGGTGCCACCCATGAGAGTTGAGCGTGCGACCCCGAACCGGCGATAGGGGATGCCCACGCTCGTTGTGCTCACGCACCGCCATGCCGGGCCGATTGGGCAGGCGTGCAAGATGACCGGCTTGAGGAATCCGAGGTCTTCCGGTCTGAGCTCCGATCGCACATGATCATTGCCGTTGTGCTCTTCGGCGTCCTACTGCTCCCGTCGATCGTCAGTAGTGGGCTGACGATATGGGAGCGCGCTCTACTGCTCGTCATGGACCTTGCCTTCGTCGCTGCCAGTATCTACCTCGTTCGCAGCACGACCGTGGCCATCGACAGACAGAGCGTGATCATCGGTGGGCTACGGCGTCGGCAGATCCCCCGAGGGGCGATAGTCGCGGTCTCCGAGCGCCCCGAGAACTGGATCTGGCCCGGTCGACGACTGCCAGTTCTCCCCCTGCAGAGTGGCGAACAGGTCGTGCTCCGCCAGTTTCCGATCAGTTCGGCAAACGATGCGGGCGCTCGCCTCCTCGCCACGCTCCGCTGATCGGCACCGGGTCCGGGAAAGACTGAGCCACCTCGTCACGGGCTGGTGCCATCGTCCCGGCGTTAGGTGTCAGTGGTCCAATAGATGTCCGGCTCGAACTGGGCCAGCGGGTGAACCGCACGGCCCACGCACGTCTCGTGGGCCATCCACTGCTGGCTTCCTTCAAACCCGGGTTTGCTGAGGGTGACTCGGAGCACCGCGGGATCGTGGTCCATGACGAGTTCACAGCAGAAGCAGCATTGCGACGCTCGTTCGGTCTCGCCGGGCATCGAGCTGTTGTAGCAGCTGCCAAATCCAAGCGTCCGAGCTTCTGGGTCGGGTGTCCCCGAAGTGCCGGTAGGGGGCGCCCCCCACTGTCACTACCCCGGCGCACGATGCGTGCAGGAGGTGGGACATGCCCAACCGATTCGACCTCACCGCATCCGCTGGAGCGATCCGCCTTTCTCGGCACTGGGAGCCGGACCCTGAGTTCAAGACGGCCCCGCCGGTGGGCGGTGGTGGGTCGAGGGCGGGCGAGCCAGGTTTGTCGACGGCGGGCCGGGTGTCGTTGAGGTGGAGCAAGCGGTCACAGCGTCGGATGCGGTGGGAGTTCGGGGCACTGCCGTGGGAGCTGCTGGGTCCTCGCGCGGCAATGGTGACGCTGACCTATCCGGGCGACTGGGAGCGGTGGGTGCCTGATGCCAGGACGCTCGTTCGGCAGCGCGAGGCGCTGAAGGAGCGGTGGCGTCGGAAGTTCGGTGCGCCGGTCGGGGTGTGGGTCGTCGAGTTCCAGAAGCGGGGGGCG
>JAHBSN010000064.1 GCA_019639095.1 Actinomycetota bacterium | reverse complement strand
GTCGTAGCGCTGGCGGAGCTCGCAATCGCCCTTGAGCTCCGACGCGGCGGCGGTGGTGGGGATGTCGCTCGTGAGGAACGACGGCGTGACCACGCCGGCGCCCTCCTTCACCACGTTGCCGATCACGAACACGAGCGGGATGGTGGCCACCACGAACGCCAGGACCATGGCCACGGTGGTGATCCGGTTGCGCACGAAGCGCCGGCCCTTCACGGTGGCGATCCGGACGTCGGACGGCACCTGCAGGCGCTCGGCCACGCTGGGCTCGGCGGCCACCTCGGGCGCCTCGGGGGCGATGGCGCTCACGACGTGCCCTTCATGCGACGGTCCATCACGGCCACGATGCGCCGCGAGCTGATGTTGATGATCATCGTGATGAGGAACAGGGTGACGCCCAAGCCGATGAGGGCGGCCTGGAAGTCGCCCGACGCCTCGGGCAGCTTGCGGGCGATGGCCGAGGGCATCGCGTCGCTGGCGGCCAGGATGTCGAAGGTGATCTGGGGCCGGGCCGAGGCGCCGATCAGGAGCGTGACGGCGATGGTCTCGCCCATCGCCCGGCCGAGCCCGAGCATCACCGCTCCGGTGAGCCCGCCGAGCGAGTGCGGGATGACCACGCCGGTGATCATCTCCGAGCGGGTGGCGCCGAGCGCCAGCGCCCCCTCCTTGTCGTTGCGGGGGACGGTGTCGAACACCTCCCTCGAGACCGAGGTGATGATCGGGGTGATCATGATGGCCAGCACGATCCCGGCGGTGAGCAGGCTGGTGCCGGCCGACCCCTGGCCGAAGATCGAGCGCAGCACGGGGATGCCGGCCACCGCGTCGGCGAGCGATCGGTAGAGGTCCTGCAGCGGTGCCTTCAGGACGTAGAAGCCCACGAGCCCGAACACCACCGACGGCACGGCGGCGAGCAGGTCCATCACCGTGGTGATGGTCCGCCGGAGCCGGCGGGGCGCCACCTCGGTGGCGAACAGGGCGATGCCGATGCTGGTGGGCACCGCCAGCAGGATGCCGATGAAGGAGATCACGGCGGTGCCCCAGGCGAAGCCGAGGATGCCGAAGCGCTTCTGGTTCGGCCGCCAGTCGGTGGAGAAGAAGTAGTCGGTGCCGTACTTCGAGAAGGCCGGCCACGCCTTCAGCGTGGTGCTGTAGGTGATCAGGGCCAGGATCACCAGCACGAGCGCACCGGCGGCCACGGCCACCCACCGGAACGCCTTGTCGGCCCCGGCGCCCTGGCTCGAGGCCAGCGCGGTGGCCACCGACGGGGCCGCGGCATCGGACTGGGGGAGGTCGACGGTGGTCATGGCCTCAGGGGGGAGGTGCGGGGGCGGTGGACGGGACGGTAGGCGAGAACGCCGGGGGGTGCGGAAGGGCCCGGATCCGGTGGGATCCGGGCCCTCCTCGTGGGGTGGGGGATCAGCCGACCGTGATCTGGTCGAGCTGGGCCACGGCCTTCTCGGCCAGCTCGGTCGGGAGCGGGGCGTAGAGCAGCGACTTGGCCTGCGCCTGGCCGGTGGTGAGGGCGTAGTTCAGGTACGCCTTCAGCAGGTCGGCCTTGCCCTGGTCGGACTGCACGGCGTCCACGAGCACCCAGGTGGGCGAGGTGATCGGGTAGGCGCCCTCGGCGTCGACGTTCAACGGGTCGTAGGTGAGGTCGTCGGCGATCTCGGCCGCACCGAGGGCGATCGAGGCGCTGTCGGGGCTGGGGGCGATGAAGTCACCCGAGCTGTTGCCGATGGCGGCCACGGAGAGGTCCTCCTTGGCGGCATCGGAGAGGTCGGCGTAGCCGACGGCGCCGTCGGTGCTGGCCACCACCGAGGTCACGCCGGTGCTCTTCTCGGCGCCCTGGGTCTTCGGGTCCCACTCGACCTCTTCGCCCGAGTCGAGCTTCCAGGTGTCGGGGGCGGCCTTGGTCAGGTACTTCGTGAAGTTCTTCGTGGTGCCCGAGCCGTCGGAGCGGTGCACGACCGTGATGGGCGTGGACGGCAGCTCGACGTCGGGGTTGTCGGCGGCGATCTCCGGGTCGTCCCAGCTGGTGATCTCGACCTGGAAGATCTTGGCGACCACGTCGGGGGTGAGGTTGAGCGAGTCGACGCCCTCGAGGTTGTAGGCCACGGCGATGGGCCCGCCCACGAGCGGGAAGTAGAGCATCTCCCGATCGCCGAAGTTGGGCTTCTCCTCGTCCTTGATGGGCGAGTCGGTGCCGGCGAAGTCGAGCGTCTGGTCGGCCAGGCCCTTCTTCCCGTCGGACGAGCCGCTCTTGGTGTAGGTGATGGTGCCGCTGCCGCCGGCGTCGCTCACGAGCGTGCCGAAGTCGGCCGTGACGCCCTGCTGGAAGGTGTCCTGGAAGCTGGAGCCGCCGCCGTTGAGGGTGCCGGACAGCTCCGCGAGCCCCTCGGTGTCGGGAGCGGCCGTGGTGGTGCTCTCGCTGCTGCTGCCGCCGTCGGTGCTGGCGCCATCGCTGTCCGAGCTGCCGCAGGCCGAGGCCACGAACGACAGCACGGCGAGCAGGGCGAACAGCCAGGCGAGGCCTCTACGGTTCTTCAAGGGGAGCCCTCCTTGGGCATCACGTCATCTGACGGAGGTGACGGTACGGAGGCCCGGTGTACCGCCAGGGGGGCGCCGGTGAACCGGAGGTGAACGACCCCCCAACAGTTGGGAGGGGGTCCTCAGGAACCCGTCAGCAGGTCCGACAGCGCCGCCACCACGGGGCGGTCGTGGGGGTACGTGAGCAGGGCGGATGCCGCCGCAGGGGCGAGCCAGCGCACCTCGTCGACCTCGTCGTTCGGCTCGAAGTGGCCGCTCACGTGCTCCATGGCCCAGTAGCGGGACCGCTTGGCCCGCCCCTTGTGGTCGAGGTAGCGCACGTCGGGCAGCTCGCGGCCCACCCGGCACGTGGAGCCGGTCTCCTCGGCCACCTCGCGCACCGCCGCGTCCCGGTACGACTCCCCCGCGTCGCACTTCCCCTTGGGGAGCGACCAGTCGTCGTAGCGGGGCCGGTGCACCACCAGCACCTCCACCTCGCCGCGGGCATCGCGGCGCCACACCACGCCGCCGCCGGCGCGGACCTCGACGCCGGGGTCGGCCTCGGGGTCAGGCCTCGACACGGCGGGCCCGGGCGAGCGCCAGCTCCTGGAAGCGGAGGTGGGCGTTGAGCCCCTCGGCGCGCGCCACCCGCTCCCAGGTGCCCTCGGGGCCGAGGGTCCACGCCAGCACGTCGTCGGCCAGGTTGACCTCGAGGATCTCGGTCAGGCGGCGGTCCAGCGCCGGGTCGGTGATGGGCACCAGCGCCTCCACCCGACGGTCGAGGTTGCGGGGCATGAGGTCGGCCGAGCCGAAGTAGGTGACCGCCTCGCCGGGGCCGGCGCCGTTGGCGAAGCGGTAGATCCGGGAGTGCTCCAGGTAGCGCCCGATGAGCGACCGCACCCGGATGTTCTCCGACAGGCCCGGCACCCCGGGCCGCAGGCAGCAGATGCCCCGGATCACCAGGTCGATGGACACGCCGGCCTGCGACGCGGCGTAGAGCCGGTCGATCGACACGGGGTCAACCAGGCTGTTCATCTTCATCACGATCCGCCCCGATCCCGGCACCGCGGCGTCGGCGGCCACCTCGCCGTCGATGAGCTCGAGCAGCCGCTCGCGCAGCGGGTGCGGCGCCACCAGCAGGCGCCGGTACTGCACGTTCCGCCCGTAGCCGGTGAGGTAGTTGAAGAGCTGCGCCAGGTCGGCCCCGATCACCGGGTCGGCGGTGAGCAGGCCCAGGTCCTCGTAGAGCTTGGCCGTCTTGGCGTTGTAGTTGCCGGTGCCGATGTGGCAGTAGCTGCGGACGCCGTGGCCCTCGTCGCGCACCACCAGGGCGGTCTTGGTGTGGGTCTTCAACCCGACGAGCCCGTAGGTGACGTGGACGCCAGCGGTCTCGAGGGCGCGGGCCCAGCCGATGTTGGCGGCCTCGTCGAAGCGGGCCTTGAGCTCCACGAGCGCCGCCACCTGCTTGCCCCGCTCGGCCGCCCGGACGAGCGACTTGATGATGGAGCTGTCGCCCGACGTGCGGTACAGCGTGAGCTTGATGGCGAGGACCTTGGGGTCCCGCGCCGCCTGGCGGACGAACTCCTCCACCGACGTGTTGAACGCGTCGTAGGGGTGGTGCACCAGCACGTCGCCGTCGGCCAGCACCTTGAAGATGTCGACCTTCTCGTCGTCCTTGGCCGCCAGCCGGGGCTGGGTGACCGGCGTCCAGGGCTCGTCCTTGAGGTCGGGGCGGTCGAGGTCTCGCAGGGCCCAGAGCCCACCGAGGTCGAGCGGGCCCACGCTCTCGTGCACGGCGTCGTCGGGGAGGTCGAGCTCGCGCACGAGCAGTTCCCGCACCTCGGGCGTGACCCGGGCGTCCACCTCGAGGCGCACGGCGGAGCCGAAGCGGCGGCGCCGCAGCTCCATCTCCACCGCGGCGAGCAGGTCGTCGGCCTCCTCCTCCTCGAGGGTGAGGTCCGCGTTGCGGGTGACCCGGAAGGCGAAGGTCTCCAGGACCTCCATGCCCGGGAACAGGCGATCGAGGTGCGAGGCGATCACCTGCTCGAGCGGCACGAACCGCTCGCCGTCGGGCATCACCACGAACCGGGGCAGCAGCGAGGGCACCTTGACCCGGGCGAAGCGGCGCTCCCCCGAGACGGGGTCCCGCAGCACCACGGCCAGGTTCAGCGACAGGCTGGAGATGTAGGGGAACGGGTGGCCGGGATCGACCGCGAGCGGCGTGAGCACCGGGAAGATCCGGGCGTCGAACTCGCCCACCAGGTACTCGCGGTCGTCGTCGTCGAGCTGGTCCCACGACGAGAACACGATCCCGACCTCGGCCAGGGCCGGCACGATCTGCTCCAGGAACACGTGCTCGGTGCGGTCGACCAACTCGCCCACCCGGCGGGCCACGGCGCGCAGGATCTCCGACGGCGACAGCCCGTCGGGCGAGGTGCGACCGACGCCGCCCACCACCTGGTCGACCAGGCCGGCCACGCGCACCTGGAAGAACTCGTCGAGGTTCTGGCTGAAGATGGCGCAGAACTTGGCCCGCTCGAGGAGCGGCACGTCGGGGTCCGCGGCGGACTCGAGCACCCGGGCGTTGAAGTCGAGCCAGGAGAGCTCCCGGTTCAGGAACCGGGCGGGGTCGTCGCTGAAGGGGACGAACCCGGGCGGCGCCGCGATGGGCGCGTCGTCGGCGACGGTGTCCAGGTCAGTCCTCCGGGAGGCCCAGATCCCACTCGAGCTCGACGTTCTCCCGCTCGGCGTCGCGGATCACGCGCTCGCGGTTGCGGCGGAACTGCGGATCGTGCGGCGGCACCAGCTGCAGGCGGGCCTGCATGCGGTCCCGGAAGCCCTCCACCATGGCGCGATCGCCCCAGTCGCTCTGAAGCTCCCAGTGCGGCGCCACGGGGCCGAGGTACACCACGCGCACGTGGCCACGGGGCGGGCCCTGCGGGACTTCCTGGTCGATGTGCGACATGGCCTCGACCCTACCGGGGGCCGAGGGTGACGTCGAAGTTGCGCCGGCGGCCGCGCCGCTCGACGGTGATCGACACCTGGTCGCCGGGGGCGTGGGCCGCCATGGCATCGCCCACGTCGTCGTTGGTGGCGATCGGGTCGCCGTCGATCTCCACCAGCACGTCGCCCACCTCCAGGCCGCCGTCGGCCGCCGCCGAGTCGGCGTCGAGTCGCGTGATCAGGGCGCCGGAGGTGGCGGTGACCCCGTAGTCGGACCGGATCGTGTCGTCGAGCTTGGCGTCGACGGTGATCGTCTCGACGCCCAGCACCGCGGCGTTGGGGTTGATGTCGCCCTTGCCGGCCTTGAGGTCGGGCAGCAGTTCCTCGACCTGGTCGATGGCGAGGGAGAAGCCCACGTTCTGGGCCCCGTCGATGATGGCGGTGTTGATGCCGACCACCTCGCCGGCGGCGTTCACCAGCGGGCCGCCCGAGTTGCCGGGGTTGATGGCGGCATCGGTCTGGATGAGGTGGTCGAGGGCGATCGAGCCGTCGTTGATGGAGCGGTCCTTCGCCGAGACGATGCCCCGGGTGACGCTCGGGTCTCCGCCCAGGGCCAGCGCGTTGCCGATGGCCACGACGTCGTCACCCACCCGCAGGTTGGCCGAGGAACCCAGCGTGGCCGGGGTGAGGCCGTTGCGCCGAGCCTGGAGCAGGGCGATGTCGTCCTCCTTGGAGGCGCCCACGATGGTGGCGGGGGCTTCGGTGCCGTCGTTGAACCGGATGCTGATCTTGCCGCCGGAGGACTCGATGACGTGGGCGTTGGTGAGGATCAGCCCGTCCTCGGAGATCACGACTCCCGAGCCCGCGCCCCCGAAGATGCTGTTGGCCGAGCCCGTGGTGATGCTCACCACCGACGGCTGGGCGATGTCGAGGATCTTGCGTATCTCGAGCGAGGTGACCGTGTCCACCCGTGCCGACGACGTGCGGTCGGCGACGCGCTCGGGACCGCGGTCTCGCCGGTCGCCCAGCGCGTAGGTGGCGAAGGCGGCCCCCACCACCAGCGACCCCACCAGGAACGCCACGAAGCCGACGAGGGCCGGGCTGCGGCGGGGCCTCGACCCCTCCGGATCGGGCGGGGCGGGGGGTTCGGCCAGCTTGGGGGCGGGCCACGCCGTGGGCGGGGCCTCGCCGACGCCCGGCGGACGCTGGCTCGGCGCCACGGGCGCCCGGCCGGCCCAGGGGGTCCAGGGACCGGTCCCGGGGTCAGTGGCCATCGTGCCATGCAAGCACGTTTTCTCGACATCTCCACCGCGCCTGCACCGAATCTGCACGAACAGCGGTGATGATGGTGGCACCCCCTCGGACCCCTCCTCGGAAGGACCCACCCCAATGGACGACCTCGAGCTGTCGTGGATGCAGGACGGCGAGTGCCGCAACTACCCGCCGGCGGCCTTCTTCCCGAGCGACGGCGTGGGGGTGGATGCCGCTCGCAAGATCTGCGCCACCTGCAAGGTGCAGTCGGCCTGCCTCGAGTACGCCCTGGAGAGCCGCATCGACCACGGCGTGTGGGGCGGGTGCTCCGAGCGCGAGCGTCGCCGCATCCTCAAGCGCCGCCGCCAGGCGGCCGCCGCCCGCGTCTGACGACGGGGTGGTTGCGGATCGGCCCCTGGCCGATCCGCGTCACCTGACGAGGGTCAGCTGATCGGGCCCTTGGTGCCCTGGTCTCCCTCGGCCGGCGCGTCGCTCGAGTCCTTGCCCGACATGCCCTCCTCGGAGCCCTTCTTGAACTCCTTCTGGGCCTCGCCCAGGGATCGGGCCAGCTTCGGGAGCTTCGCACCGCCGAAGACCACCAGGACGATGACCAGCACGATGATGAGTTCGGGTGCTCCGAGACCTGCCATGGGGCCCACCGTAACCCCGCCGGTGCCCGTGCGGCACGCGGGCGGCCGATTCCCCCACCACCACCTGCGAGGCTGGGTCCCGTGCTGGAGTGCGTGGTCAACATCAGCGAGGGTCGCGACGACGCGGTGATCGCCGCAGTGGCCGACGCGGCGGGCCGCCACCTGCTCGACGTGCACACCGATCCCCACCACCACCGCAGCGTGCTGACCCTGGTGGGCGAGGATGCCGCCCGATCGGTCACGGTGGAGGCGGTGGCCCGCATCGACCTGCGGACCCACGTGGGCGTGCACCCTCGCATCGGCGCCGTCGACGTGGTGCCCTTCGTGCCCCTGGCCGGCTCGACCCTGGCCGACGCCGCGGCCGCGCGCGACCGCTACTGCGACTGGGCCGCCCGGGAGCTCGACCTGCCCTGCTTCACCTACGGGCCCGAGCGGACCCTGCCCGACGTGCGGCGCGAGGCGTTCCGCACGCTGGCGCCGGCCACCGGCCCCCTCCGGCCCCATCCCACCGCGGGCGCCGTGGCCGTGGGCGCCCGGCCGCTGCTGGTGGCCTACAACGTCTGGCTGGCCGAGCCCGACCTCGCGCTGGCCCGGCGCATCGCCGCCGAGGTGCGGCAACCCGCGGTGCGCGCCCTCGGGCTGGCGGTGGGCGAGCGGGTCCAGGTTTCGATGAACCTCGTGGACCCCGGGGCGGTGGGTCCGGCGGAGGCCACCGACCTGGTGGCGGCCCGGGCACCCGTGGCCGGGTGCGAGCTGGTGGGCCTGGTGCCCGAGGCGGTGCTGGCCGCCGTGGCACCGCAGCGGTGGGCCGCGCTGGACCTCGGCGCCGACCGGACGATCGAGGAGCGGCTAGGCCGTGCCCTCGGCGGTGGCCTCGAGCGCTGAGCGCCGGGCCAGGGCCCGCTGGCGGCGGATGCGACGACGCTCCCGCTCGCTCAGGCCACCCCAGATGCCGAACTTCTCGCCGTTGGCCAGCGCGTACTCGAGGCAGTCGCCCCGGACCACGCAGCCCTTGCAGACCTCCTTGGCCTCGCGCGTGGACGCACCACGCTCGGGGAAGAAGAGGTCGGGATCCACGCCGAGGCAGTTGGCGAGGTCCTGCCACCCCTTGGTCTCGAGATCATCGGAGATGTCGTGCATGTGCGGAGCCCCCTGGGTCGGGCGCAAGATCGAACGCCATACCACGCGTGGAATTACAACAGTGTGATTGTCCCCTCTCCAACGCCGCTGCGCAAGCGGAACTTGGGTTGGGTGCCCGATCCGGCACCGCCGGGCGCGAAGATCACGGGGCCATGAGCGACGACGCCGACCAGCCCTGGGAGCCCCAGCCCGGCAGCGACGCCGCCTACGCGCGCTTCGACAAGGAGCGTCGCACCACCGCCGACGACGGCACGCCGATCGCCTACACGGTGCGCGGCGCCGAGGGATCTCGCGTGCCGGTGCTGTTCGCCAACGGCTGGTCCTGCAGCGACGCCTACTGGGCCGACCTGCTCCCCGCCCTCGTCGAGCGCGGCCACCCGTGCCTGCTCCCCGACACCCGCGGCCACGGCCAGTCGGGACTCCCCCGCCCCGCCGGACGCGGGGCGCGCAACCTCACCATCGACGACGTCTCGATGCCGCGCATCGCCCGGGACCTCGTGGCCGTGCTCGACGACGCCGACGTCGACCGGGCCCTGCTGGTGGGCCACTCCATGGGCGTGCAGACCGCCCTCGAGGCGTACCGCCAGGTGCCCGAGCGGGTGGCGGGGCTGGTGCTGGTGGCCGGGACGTTCGAGAACCCGGCGCGCACGTTCTACGGCACCGCGCTCGGCGACCACCTCTTCCCCCTGGTGGCCGCCACCATGCGGTGGGTGCCCGAGGCGGCCGGCCCGATCCAGGCCACCATGGGCCCGGCATCGATCGGCCACTTCATGGCCCGCCTGGTGCGCGCCGCCGGCCCCAACGCCACGCCCGAGGCGCTGGCGCCCTACCTGTTGCACATCCGCGGGGTCGACCTCTCGGTGATGACCCTCATGGCCGGGGCCATGCGGGAGCACTCGGCGGCCGACCTGCTGCCCCGCATCGACGCCCCCACCCTGATCGTGGCCGCCGGCGCCGACGTGTTCACCCCGGCCCGCTGCTCCGAGGAGATGCACCACCGCATCCCGGCGAGCGAGCTGGTCACGTTCCCGCTCGCCTCGCACACGCTTCCCGTGGAGGAGCCGGAGGCCATCGCCGCGGCCATCGACGACTTCGTGGCCCGCCGGGTGAGCTGAGCCGGGCGACCGCGCCGCTCAGCCGGCGCGGCGGCCCGAGCCCCGACGGCTCATCTGGCGCCGGCTCTCGAGGAAGTCGACCAGCACGTAGTCGCCCAGGGTCTCGGGGGTGGTGAAGAACGCCCGACCCCGGTTGAGCTTGGTGAGCTCCTCGATGAACCGCTGCAGGTAGGGCGTGGCGTCGAGCATGAAGGTGTTGATGCGGATGCCCTCGCGGGTGGCCCGCAGCACCTCGTGCAGCGTGGCGTCCACCGTCTCCTGCGTGGGCGGGTAGTTGAACAGCGGCCGGCCGCTGGCGGTGATGTGGGCGGTGGGCTCGCCGTCGGTGATCATGATGATCTGCTTGGTGCCGTGCTCGCGGGCCAGCAGCTTGCGGGCGAGCTGGAAGCCGTGCTGCATGTTGGTGCCGTACACGTAGTCCCAGGAGACCTCGGGCAGCTCGCGGGGCTCGATGATGCGGGCCACCTCGCTGAAGCCGACGAGACCGAGGTAGTCGCGCGGGAAGCGGCTCGAGATGAGCGAGTGCAGCGCCATCGCCACCTTCTTGGCCGGCAGGAAGTTGTCCCGCATCGGCATCGACAGCGACAGGTCGATCATCAGCACCGTGGCCGAGCGCACGCTCTGCTCGGTCTGCTCGACCTCGAAGTCCTCCGGCGTGAGCCGTACCGGCGTGCCGCCGCCGGAGCGGGCCACGGCGTTGCGGATCGTGCGCTCGATGTGGAGGTTGAACGGGTCGCCGAACTCGTAGGCCTTGGTGTCGGCCGACCGCTCGTGGCCGAGGCCGGTGCGGATCAGCTCGTGCTGGCCGAACTTGTCTCGCGCCAGCTTCGAGAACAGGTCGTTGAGGGCGTGCTTGCCGATGCGACGCAGGCCGGCCGGGGTGAGCTCGTAGCGGCCCTCGCGGTTCTCGATCAGCCCGGCGTCCTCGAGCATCTTGGCCAGCTCGGCCAGCTTCTCGAGGCTGTCGGCCGCGTCGTCGCCGAGCAGCTGGCGGGCGCGGTCGATGTCGACCTCGGCGAGGGCGCCCGGGCTGGCGGCGCCGCGCATCATCTGCTCGAGCTGGTCGAGGTCGCCCAGCTCGTTCATGATCTGGGCGGCGTCGGCGAATCCGAGCGGGTCCTGGCCCGAGAAGTCGTAGCGGCGGTTCCAGCCGAGGTCGGGGAACGCCTGCTGGAGGTTGGACGACAGCTGGTCCATCTGCCAGCGGAGGTCCATGTCCTCGAGCAGCTGCTCGGACAGCCCCTGCAGCTGGGCCCGCTGCTCGGGGGTCATCGAGTTGAGCATCGCCTGCATGGCGGCCATGCGGCGGGCCATGACCTCGAGCAGCTCGTCGAGGTTGCGGGGGTTCTCGGGGAAGAAGTCGCCATAGCGCTCCATGAACCCGTCGAAGTCGGGCTCGCGGCCGGCGGCTCGGGCCTCGAGCATCGAGTTCAGCTCGGCGAGCATGTCCTTGGTGCGGGCCAGCGCCTCGGGCGACACGTCGCTCATGGCCCCGGCCATCTGGTTGAACCAGCGCTGGGCCAGCTGCTGGCGGAGCTGGTCGGTGAGCTCCTCGAAGCGCTCCCGCGCCTCGCTGGAGGTGAAGTCGTGCTCGCTGAGCTCGCGGACCATGCCGGCGAGGTCCGGCGGCAGCAGGTCGAGCTGCATGCGGCGCTGCTCGACGGCCTCGTCGGTGACCTCCTTGCGGCGGGCATCGCCGCTCTCGGCCGCCTCTCGCTGGAGGTCGTCGAGCGCGGCGCGCTCCATGTCGACCACCTCGCGGAGCTGCTCGGCGATGTCGTCGTAGACGCCGCCCAGGTCGTGGTTCTCCAAGCGCTCGCGCCGCTGCTGGCGCAGCTTCTCCATCAGCTCCTTGATGCCCTGGACGTGCTCGCCGTTGCGGTCCTGGAAGCCCGAGTTGAGCATCCGGCGCAGGGCGGCGTTGAGGTCGCCGTGGTAGAGCAGGTCGTCGTTGATCTCGTCGAGCACCGCATCGGCGTCGACGTCGAAGCCCACCTGCGTCCCGTCCCAGCGGGAGTACCGGAAGTGCGGGCGACGTGGGGGCACGAGGCCGAGGCTACGCCCAGGATGCGAGGATGCGGCCATGACCTTCCCCGACGGCTTCCGCTTCGGCTCGGGGGCGTCGGGGTCGGCGTTGGAGGGCACCGCACCGGCCGCCGACCTCGCCCGCTGGGAGCACGAGGGGCGGGTGGCCGCCGACCCGGACGGCTCGGGGTTCGCGTCGTCCTACCGGGACGACCTCGCGGCCCGGGCCGAACTCGGGCTGGCGGACCTGCGCCTGACGCTCGAGTGGGCGCGACTGGAGCCGGTGGAGGGGCGGCGGGACGTCGAGGCGGTGGAGCACCTGCGCCTCGTGCTGGAGGCGGCCCGGGAGGCCGGGCTGCGGGTGTGGGGCTGCCTGCACGACGGCACCCTGCCCGGGTGGTTCGCCCACGACGAGCACGGCTACGCCGACGCCCGCAGCCGCGGGTACTTCTGGGCCCGTCACGTCGAGCGGGTGGCGGAGACCTTCGGCGACCTCGTGCACGGCTGGGTCCCGGTGTACGAGCCGTCGCGCTGGGCGCTGCGGGGGTGGATCCAGGGGTCCCGACCACCGGGGCGCGTCGACGACGCCGAGGGATTCGCCGCCGAGCTCGAGGGCGCCCACCTCGCCTCCGTGGAGGCGGCGCTGCGATTGGGCGAGGACGGCCACCCGGTGGCCAGCGCCCAGTGGATGCTGCCGCTGTTCCCGGCGCGCGCCGAGCCGGGGTCGCCGGCGGCCGCCGAGGCCGAGGCGATGGTGTCGGTGCTCGACGCCACGATGTGGGGCTGCTGGCGCCGGATGCTGCTCGAGGGCACCCTCCAGGTGCCGGGCCGGCCGCCGGTGGCGGTGCCCGACGCCCGCCGGGCGTTCGACGTGATCGGCATCACCTACCGCCACGCCGCCGCCGTGCAGGGTGACGGGGTGCTGCTCCCCTACCCGCAGACGCTCGCGCCGGCGGCCGACGGCCAGGTGCCCTGGGTCGACGGCCTCGAGCGGGCGCTCGCCCACGCCGCCGACGTCTTCGGCGACCGGCCGCTGCTCGTGGCCGGGCTCGGCCTGCCCCGGGCCGACCCCGACGTGGTGGCGGCCTACGCGCGGGACGCCCGGTCGATCGCGGCCGACGCCGCCGGCGGCGGCGTCGACCTGCGGGGGCTGTGGTGGAACGCGCCCATCGACGCCCTGGCCGACGTCGTGCCGTGAGGCTGCCCGATCGCATCTGGGTGCCGGCCGCCCTGGCCGGGGCGCTCGCCCTGCTGTTCGTGGGCGCGCTGCTCGTGCGGGCCGACGGCGACGTCTCCCTGCTCGTGCACGCCGGGCCGCCCTGGACGTCGGCCGACGACGCCCGGGACACGCTCACCGTGCAGGAGGCCGACCAGGCCTTCGACGGCCAGTTCTTCTACCGGCTCGGCACGGCGCCGTGGTCGACGGCGCCGGTGGAGCACGGGGTCACGTTCGACCTGCCGTCGCTGCGCAACGCCCGCTGGGGCTACGGCGCCCTGGCGTACGTGGCGAGCGGCGGCGACCCGGACCGCGTGCCCGAGGCGCTGGTGGCGCTCAACGTGCTGGCCGCGGTGGCGGTGGGCGCCGCGGGCGGTGGCCTGGCCCGCTCTTCGGGGCACCACGCCGCCTGGGGCGCGCTGTTCGTGCTGTGGCCGGGGTTCGCGTACTCGTTGTCGCTCGACACCTCGGAGCTGGTGGCGTCGGCGTTCGTGCTCGGCGGCCTGCTCGCCCTTCGCCATCGCCGCTGGGCACCGGCCGCCGCGTTGATGGTGGCTGCCGTGCTGACGCGAGACACCACCGCGGTGGTGCCCTTCGGCGCGGCTGCAGCCGGCGCCTGGGCCTGGTGGGCGGATCGTCGCTCGGCCGAGGGGCCGACCGGCGAGGCGTTGGCCGATCGGAACGTCGACGCCGGCAAGCCGGACCGACCCGTCGCATCCGGTGCTTCGGACGCCGGTGCCCCGACCGCTGGGCTCGCGCCATCCCCCTCCGCGCCGGTCGCCTGGATGGCCGTGGGGGCGGTGCCGCTGGTGGCGTTCGGGGCGTGGCAGCTGCTCCAGCGGAGCCGGTTCGGCGCGCTGCCGCTCACGTCGTCGGGCGACAACAACCTCTCGGCCCCGCTCGGCGGCCTGATCGACCAGCTCGGCTCGATGCTCCCGCCCGGCGGCGGCGACGAGGCGTTCCGGCTGCTCTCGATCCTGGGTCTGGCCGCGCTGCTCGGCACCGCCGCGTGGTGCTGGCGCCGAAGCGATGCCCCGCTGCCCGAGCGGGTGGCGTGGCTGCCGGCCGTGGCCGTGGTGGTGCTGCTGAACGCGTACCTGTGGTCCGGCGCCACCGCCTTCATGCGGGCCGCCACCGAGGCCGGCCTCCTGTCGATCCTGGTCCTGCTCGGATCGCGGAAGGCCGGCCTCCTGCCCCTGGTGGCCACCGGCCTCGGCGGCCTCTGGCTCCTCACCGCCGTGGCCCAGCTGTCCAAGCTCGTGTAAGCCCGGCGGCTCGATCAGGTTGCGTGCGAACGGATCCAGAGCTCGTTGCCGCTTCGCTCGACGATGGCACCGACGGGGAGGTCACGAGCCAGCTCGAGGTGGAGGTCGACCCAGTCGTCGAACACGCCGAGCTTGTCCTCGTCGAACCCCGGTTCGCCGGGGACCGGCCAGCCGGCCGCGGCGATCGAGTCCCGCATGGCCTGCCAGAACTGCGCCCGGGTGATCTCCAGGTCGGCGACCCGCGCCGTGGAGGTCGCCCGGAAGCTCGCGAACCCGCAGAAGCCCCGTCCGCACCCGCAGGCCGGCGAGTCGCACTCCTGCACCGGGAGGTGGACGAGCTCGCCCTCCACCGTCCAGGCGTAGTCGCCCGGCATCGTCTGCTCTGCTGCCGCCACCAACA
>JAHBSN010000063.1 GCA_019639095.1 Actinomycetota bacterium | reverse complement strand
ACCGCCAGGGCGAGCAGGCCGTAGATCAGGTTGAGCATCTGGTGGATGCCGGAGGTGATGCTCTCCTTGAACTGGGCCTGGTCGAGGACCTCGGCGTTGGCGTAGTCGGCCGTGACCGCGTCGAGGGCGGCCCTCGACGCCTCGGCGCTCACCCCGTCGGCGGCGCCGACGAAGATCTTGCGGTCGAACTGGTCGGCCACGTTGGCCTCGAAGGTGGACAGGTCCACCACGTAGTCGGTGGCGTCGGCGCCGGCGATGTCGTCCTGGTAGATGGCGGCCACCTCGAGCGAGGTGGTGCCGTCGGGGAACTGCACCTCCATCCGGTCGCCGAGCGCCAGGTGGTGCTCGGCGGCCACGTCGTCCTTGACGGCGATCGAGCCCTCCGCCACCGAGGCGAGGTCGCCCTGGGTGAACTCGAGGTCGAACAGGTCGCCGAAGGTGGAGGTCTCCACCGCCTGCACCTCGCCGGTGCGGCCGTCGACCACCGCCGGGCTGCCCCGGTACGGCGACACCGTGGCCAGCTCCGGCTCGGCGGCGATCGCCTCGGCCAGGCGGGGACTGAACCCGCCCTCGGCCCAGGCGCCGGAGTCCACCACGTAGTCGGCGCGCATGCTGCGGTCCACCGCCGCCTCCACCGAACGCTCGGTGGACGCCGCGAGGATCGTGATGAAGCCCACCAGGGCGACGCCGATCATGAGCGCCGATGCCGTGGCGGAGGTGCGCTTGGGGTTCCGCCGGGCGTTCTCCCGGGCGAGGCGGCCCACGGTGCCCGACAGGCGGGGCAGCGGCGAGCCGATCGCCGCCACCACGGGCCGGGCGATCACCGGGCCGAGGACGAACACGCCGAGCACCACGGCGACGGCGCCCATCGCCAGCATCGACACGGCGTCGGAGCCGTCGCCGGCCACGCCCGCGGCGAACGCCGCCACGCCCAGGCCGGTCACCAGGAGCCCAGCGATCGTGCGCACGATCGACGTGGCCGACCGGTCCGAGCTCACCTCCCGGAGGGCGGCGATCGGGGCGACCCGCCCGGCGCGGATCGCCGGGGCGATGGCCGAGAGGATCGTGACGCCGATGCCCACCACGAAGGCGGTGGTGATGGTGCCGGAGCTGATCACGAGGTCGCCGTCGGGGATGTCGAGGCCGACGGCGCCGAGCAGCGCCCGGAGGCCCATCGACATGAGCACCCCGCCGGCCAGGCCGATCGCGGACGCCACGACGCCGACGATCGTGGACTCGAGCAGCACCGACCGCAGGAGCTGCCGGCGGCTGGCACCGATCGCTCGCAGCATCGCCATGTCCCGCTTCCGCTGGGCCACCACGATCGAGAAGGTGTTGTAGATGATGAAGACGCCGACGAAGAGGCTGACGTAGGCGAAGGCGAGCAGGAACGAGCTCATGAACGCCAGGTCCTCGTGGAACTGGTCCTGCTCGTTCGCGGTGTCCTCCTCGCCGGTCATCACGTCGTAGGTACCGGTGCCGAGGGCGTCGTCGATGCGGGCCGAGAGGTCCACCGGATCGGTCCCGTCGGTGCCCGCCACCACGATGGTGTCGAAGGTGCCGGGCTCGCCGAACACCTCCTGGGCTCGGGCGTCGGTGGTGGCCACCAGCGACGAGCCGGGGATGCCCTCGATGTCGCCCAGGGTCACGGTGCCCACGAGCGAGAAGGCCACCGGTCCGTCGGCGGTCAGCACGGAGAAGCGGTCACCGATCTCCCAGCCCTGGTCTCGGGCGGTGGCGACGTCGAGCACCGCTTCGTCGCCCGTAGCCGGGGCCCGGCCGTCGGCCAGGTCGAACGGGCTGAGGGCGGCGTCGGTCCAGTTGGCGCCGATGGTCATGCCGATGCCGTCGGTGGAGGCCACCGAGCCGTCGGCCCGCACCAGCTGGGCGTAGCCCTGCACGGTGCCGGCGGCCTCGGCCACGCCGTCGACGCGGCGGACCTCGTCGACCAGGGCGGCGGGCACCCGGCCGCGGACCTCGCCGACGGTGGCGGAGTCCATGGTGGCCGGTTGCTGGACGACGACGTCGACGTCGGCGTTGGCCGTGGCGAAGAGGTCGTCGAAGGTCTTCGACATGGTGTCGGTGAGCACCGTGGTGCCCGACATGAAGGCGACGCCGAGCACGACGGCGAGGCCGGTGAGGGCGAAGCGCAGCTTGTGCGCCCAGAGCTGGCGGATGGTCAGGCGGTACATCACGGCCTCCCGGCGGCGGTGGCGGCGGTCAGGTGCTTCATCCGGTCCATGACCGATGCGGTGGTGGGGCCGTGGATCTCGTCGACGATGCGGCCGTCGACCAGGAACACGACGCGGTCGGCGTAGGAGGCGGCCGTCGGGTCGTGGGTCACCATGACGATCGTCTGGTGCATCTCCCGGACGGCCTGGCGCATGAACGCCAGGATCTCGGCACCGCTGCGGCTGTCGAGGTTGCCGGTGGGCTCGTCGGCGAAGATGATCTCCGGCTGCCCGGCCAGGGCGCGGGCCACGGCCACGCGCTGCTGCTGGCCGCCGGAGAGCTCGCTCGGCCGGTGGCCCAGGCGGTGGCCCAGGCCCACGGTGGCCACGATGCGCTCCAGCCACACCGCGTCGGCCTTGCGGCCGGCCAGGTCCATGGGGAGGGTGATGTTCTCCAGGGCGGTCAGGGTCGGCACCAGGTTGAACGCCTGGAACACGAAGCCCACGCGGTCGCGGCGGAGCTTGGTCAGCTTCCGGTCGCTCAGCGTGGTCAGGTCCCGGTCACCGATGAAGACCGAGCCGGAGCTGACCTCGTCGAGGCCGGCCACGCAGTGCATCAGCGTGGACTTGCCCGAGCCCGAGGGGCCCATGATGGCGGTGAACCGCCCGGCCTCGAAGCCCACGTCGATGTGGTCGAGGGCCAGCACGGCGTTCTCGCCCTTGCCGTACGCCTTGGTCGCCCCCGCCGCGCCGGCCGCGATGGTCCGCGGGGGCTGGGGGAGCGACATCGACGGTGGGGGCATCAGGGTGGTGGTGGTCATGGCGGGTCCTTCCGGGGAGGGGCCGGAGGTGCCGGCCCGTGTCTCCGGTCATGGTCCGCTCACCGGCCTGCGCCGTCGTCGGGCCACGGGGGGCTTCGGGCCGTCATCCCGTGGGGGTACGCGCCGGCCCGAGGGCGTACGCGGCGAGGTCAGGAACCGGGTGCGACGAGCCCGGACTCGTACGCCAGCACCACCAGCTGCGCCCGGTCCCGGGCCTGCAGCTTGGTCATCACCCGGCTCACGTGCGTCTTGGCCGTGGCCACGCTGACGTAGAGCTCCTCGGCGATCTCCACGTTCGACCGGCCCCGGCCCACGAGGGCCAGGACCTCCCGCTCGCGCTCGGTGATGCGGTCGAGCACGGCGCGGTCGACCGGCGCGGCGGGCGCCGGCCGGGTGGCGAACTCGGCAACCAGCTTGCTGGTGATCCGGGGCGACAGCAGCGACTCGCCGGCGGCCACCACCCGGATGGCGGCGAGCAGCTCCGCCGGCTCGGTGTCCTTGAGCAGGAAACCGCTGGCGCCGGCGCGCAGCGCCTCGAACACGTACTCGTCGAGGTCGAAGGTGGTGAGGACCAGCACCCGGGTGGCGGCGGTGGCCTCGTCGGCGCAGATGCGGCGGGTGGCCTCGATGCCGTCCACCTCGGGCATGCGGATGTCCATGAGGACCACGTCGGGCCGCAGCTCGGCGCAGCGCTCCACCGCCTCGCGGCCGTCGGCGGCCTCGCCCACCACCTCGAGGTCGGGATCGCTCGCGAGCAGGACCGAGAAGCCGCCGCGCACCAGGGCCTGGTCGTCGGCCACGAGGACGCGGATCACGCCACCACCGGCTCGTGGTCGTAGGGGAGCGTGGCCGACACGGCGAACCCGCCGCCGGGGCGCGGACCGGCGCGCAGCTGTCCGCCGTAGAGGTCCACGCGCTCGCGCATGCCCACGAGGCCGTGGCCGCCCTCGTCGGGGGCGACGGCCTCGCTCGCCGCGCCGCGGCCGTCGTCCACGACGTCGATGCGCACCTGGTCGGGCTCGTAGCGGACCCGCACCTCCACCTGGGCCGGGCCGGCGTGGCGCACCACGTTGGTGAGCGCCTCCTGGACCACGCGGAAGGCCGCCAGCTCCACGCCCGGGGCGTCGGGGCGGGGCTCGCCCTCCACGTCGAGGTCCACGGCCACGCCGGTGCCCGCCATCGACGCCACGAGCGTCGGCACGTCGGCCAGCGAGGGCGCCGGGGCCCGCGAGGCCTCCGGCTCGTCGCCGTCGGCGCGCAGCACCCCGAGCAGGCGCCGCATCTCGGCGAGGGCCTGGCGGCTGGTGCCGTTGATCGTGGTGAGCATCGTGCGGGCCTGCGCCGGATCCCCGTCGATGACGTGCGCGGCCACCCCGGACTGCACCGCCACCACGCTCATGGAGTGGGCCACCACGTCGTGGAGCTCGCGGGCGATGCGCAGCCGCTCCTCGGCCACGGCCTGCTCGGCGGCGAGCCGGCGGTTCTCGTCGGTGGCCTCGGCCCGCAGCTCGAGCTCGGCGAGGTAGGCCCGACGCACCCGCATGTAGGCGCCGGATGCGAACGCCACCCCGAACATGGCGATGTTGCCGGCGGCGCTGCCGAGGGTGAGGCCCTGCGAACCCCGGATGGTGAGCCCGACGATCACCGCCAGCACGATCCCGGCCGCCGTCGCGGTGGAGCGCCGGGAGCCCAGCGAGGCCACCGTGTAGGTGGCGATCAGGCAGGCGACGGGGAGGCCGTTCTCCGGGTAGTCGAGGGCGGCGAAGACCGCCGTCGTGCCGATGCAGATCGCGAACACGACGAAGGGCCGGCGCCGCCGGAGCACGAGCGAACCGAACGCGATCGTGGTCAGCCCGTAGGCGAGGGCGTTCGCCTCGGTTGGGTGCTGCGCGTCGGTGGGGTTCTGCGCCGTGCTCGCCAGGGCGATCGTGAGCGTGGCGACGGCCAGCACGGCGTCGAACACCCGCTGGTCGATGCGGGCGCGCGTCAAGTTCCATCCGGTGACCGGATCGCCCCTGTGCGCCATCGTCGGAACGTTACGACGACGTCTCCGAGCGCGCATCGGCCCCGGGTGGTACCGGCGCGTACTCCCTGGGGCGTACGCGGTCCGGTTCGGTTCAGGCGCGTCCGGCGGCGTCGGCCACGAGGTCCAGCGACCGCAGGCGCTCCTCCAGGCTGCGGGCGGCGTGCACGAGGATCAGCTCGTCGGCGTCGGCGTGGAGGGCGAACGACTCCAGCTGCTCGCGCACCTCGGCGCCGGTGCCCACCGCGGTGTGGCGCATCATGTCGGCCACCTGCTGGCCCTGGGGCGAGGCCAGCACGGCGTCGGCCTCCTCGTCGGTGAGTCGGCGGCCCCGGGCCACGAAGCGCGCCACCCGGGAGCGCAGGACCTGGAGGTGCTGGTCAGCGGCCTCCTCGGCGGTGTCGGCCGCCACCACGTTGGCCGCGGCCAGCACGTAGGGCTCGGCGAGCTGGGCCGAGGGCTGGAACTCGTGGCGGTAGATGGCCACGGCCTGGCGCAGCGCCTGGGGGGCGAAGTGCGAGGCGAACCCGTACGGCAGGCCGAGGATCGCCGCCAGTCGGGCCCCGAACAGCGACGACCCGAGGATGGTGATGGGCACGTGGGTGCCCTTGCCCGGCACCGCCTCCACGCCGGGCACGAGGCTGGCGTCGCCGAGGTAGCCCTGCAGCTCCTGCACGTCCTGGGGGAACCGTTCGGAGGCGGCCGGGTCCCGCCGCATGGCCCGCCAGGTGACCATGTCGGTGCCGGGCGCCCGGCCGAGCCCGAGGTCGATGCGGCCGGGGTGCAACGACTCGAGCGTGCCGAACTGCTCGGCGATCACGAGCGGCGAGTGGTTCGGGAGCATGATCCCGCCGGCGCCGAGACGGATGGTGCGGGTGTGCGCGGCCACGTGGGCGATGAGCACGGCGGTGGCCGAAGACCCGATCGACGCCATGTTGTGGTGCTCGGCGTACCAGACCCGCCGGTAGCCCCGGGCCTCGGCCCGCTGGGCGATGGCCACGCAGGCCTCGAAGGCCTGGCCGGGCGTCTCGCCGTGGCGGATGACGGCGAGGTCGAGGATCGAGAGCGGCAGGTCGGCGAGGTGGGGCACGCCTCAGGACTACCGGCCTACGGCGCCGATTGCACGCGCCGGAGGCTCGTCGAGCCAACGGTGGTACCGGTAGCGGGTGTGCGCCACCTGGTAGCCCATCGCCAGGCTGAAGCGGAGCGAGGCCACGTTGCGGGCGGCGATGGGCCCACCCCGGCTCCGGCCCGGTCCGAAGCGACCGAAGGCGAAGGTCACGAGGGCCTGCGCCGCCCCGGAGCCCGGCCGGTCCGAGGCGATGAGGTCGATGCGGCGCTCGGGAGCATCGGCATCGACCACGGTGGCCACGCCCGTCACCCCGTGGTCGTCCTCGGCCACGAGGAGGCGGTGGCCGTCCTCGCCGGCGGCGGCCCGGGCCACGCGTGCGTGGAGCACCCGGACCGCCGCCTCGGGGCCGAAGCGCGGGTCCACGGCGAACCGGCTCCACGGCGCCGCCCCCTCGGCCTGCCGACCGGCGTCCTCGGCGTCGCCGGAACCGCCCCAGCGCACCACCGAGCGCGTGGGCGGGCACGTGGTGAGGACGTTCGTGGGGTGCACCAGGTCGAGGGCGACCTCCACGAGCCGGTAGCCCAGGTCCTGCAACAGGACGGTGGGGTGGTCGGGAGCGGCCTCGACGTCGAGGTAGAGGCAGTCGAAGCCGCGCTCGCGACCCTCGGCCTCCAGGTCGGCCGCGTCCGCCGCGTGGGCCACCGGGTGCGCGACCCGCCCGATGGCGAGCCCGAAGAAGGCGCTGTCCCAGTGGAGCGGCGCGATCCGCTCAGGTCGCGATGCCACCGACGGCCTCCGGTCGGGTGGCGCGGTAGTTGAGGGTGATCTGGCGGCGGGGCTCGGTGGTGCCGAACGTGGCGTGCATCACGCGGAAGTCCCATACCAGGACGTCGCCCGGGTCCGACGGGAGGGCCCAGTGCGGCAGGTCCCGACTGTGGACGCCGGTGCGCTCCTCGACGGCGCCGTCGTAGCCGAGGTAGCGGTGCAGGGGTCCCCCGGCGGCGATGTCGAGCTGGTGCGAGCCGACGAGCAGGCGGGGCGCGCCGTGGGCCTGGCGGATCGGGTCGAGGTAGATCGCGAACTTCAGGTGGCGGAGGTCTCGGTCCACCGCCGGCGTGTCGCAGTGCCAGTCGGTCTCGCAGGCGTACACGCTCGCGTCGCTGCCGATGTAGGTGGCATCGGATCCGAGGAGGTCGTGCACCAGGCCCAGGATGCGAGCGTCGGTGGGGAGCGCCGCGAGCGTGGGGTGCCGCGGGACGACGTCGCCCAGCATCCACTGCGGGCGGCCGTGGTGACCCGGAGGGAGCCACTCGATCCGAGGCACGTCCGGATCGGCCACGAGCTCGTCGAAGGCGGTGGCGATCTGGGGGAGGTCGTCGATCAGCAGGCCGCGGAAGCACAGGTACCCGTACGCCTCGAGGTACCAGCGGTGCTGGTCCGTGAGTCCCGATCTCGCCTCGTCGGCCGTCACGTCGATGGCCGAACGGTAGCGAGCGGCGTCGATCGGCGCGCCTGCGGCGTACCGTGGGGCCATGCCGATCGAGGGTGAGTACGAACCGAGCTCCTGGGACTGGGTGCGCGAGCAGGTGGCCGAGTACGAGGCGTCGGGCGGTGAGCGGGCCAACACGCTCATGGACACCGGCCTGCCGATCATCGTGCTCACCACCAAGGGCAACAAGAGCGGCAAGGTCCGCAAGATGGCGCTCATGAAGGTGGAGCACGACGGCGAGTACGCCCTCGTCGCCTCGCAGGGCGGGATGCCCACCAACCCGTCCTGGTACTACAACCTCAAGGCCGACCCCACGGCGCTGATGATCCAGGACGGCCCCGAGGCGATCGACTACGTGGCCCGCGAGGTCTTCGGCGAAGAGAAGGCCTTGTGGTGGGAGCGGTCGGTGGCCGCCTACCCGCCCTACGACGAGTACCAGGCCGCCACCACCCGGGTGATCCCCGTCCTGGTGGCCCGCCGCGCCGACACCTGACCGTCGGCTCCCCGGTGCTCAGCGCGAGCTGACGATCGGGCCGGGGAAGGGGCGGGGTCCGAGGGTGCCGTCGCCGAGGGATCCCTGGAGGCCACGGCCCCAGCACCGGGCGGTGTGGTCGGCGAGGACGACGCAGGCGTTCGATCCCATCCCGCCGGTGGCGATGGTGGCGGCATCGGTGATTCCGTAGACGGGCACGGGCGTGTACTGGTCGTCGGGGAGATCAGAGCCGATGGCGGCGAAGTCGCCGGCCTCTCCCCAGCAGTGGGCGCTGCCGTCGGCGAGGACGGCGCAGGTGTTCCCGTATCGAGCGGTGATGCTCGTGATGTCGGTGAGCCCGACGACCGAGACCGGGGTGAGCCGGTTGGTGATGGTGCCGTCGCCGAGCCTGCCGTCGTTGTTGCCCCAGCAGCGGGCGGTCCCATCGGCGAGGAGGGCGCAGGTGTGGAGCGCCGAGGCGGTGATGGCGGTCGCGTCGGTGAGGCCGGTCACCGGTCCCGGGGTCGGCCGAGTGTCCGAGGTGCCGTCGCCGAGCCTGCCGCCGTATCCCCAGCAGGTGACGGTGCCATCGGCGAGCAAGGCGCAGGTGTGTCGCCAGCCGGCGGCGATCGCCGTGGCGCCGCTGAGGCCCGTGACCGGGACCGGGGTGGTGCGGTCGGTGGTGGTCTCATCTCCGAGTCGGCCGTCGGAGTTGGAGCCCCAGCATCGGGCGCTGCCGTCGTCGAGGACCGCGCACGTGTGCTCGTTGCCGAGGCTCAGGTCGACCGCGGTGGTGATGCCCGAGACCGGCGTCGGTGTCGAGCGGTCGGTGGTGGTGCCGTCGCCCAGCTGGCCCCTGCTGTTCCGGCCCCAGCACGTCACGGTGCCGTCGAGGAGCACTGCGCAGGTGTGGGTGCTTCCGGTGCGGACGGCCCTCACCTCGGCCAGCCCGGCGACGGGGCCGGGGGTGAGGCGGTCGGTTGTGGTGCCGTCACCGAGCTGTCCGTAGGCGTTGTCGCCCCAGCACGACACGGTGCCGGTGCCGAAGAGGGCGCACCCGTGGTCCGACGCCGGCGACACCTCGACGATGTTTCCGACGATGGTGGGCTTCATGATCGGTCCCGGCGTCACGCTGTCGACGGTCGTGCCGTTCCCGAGCTGGCCTTGTCCCCCGTGGCCCCAGCACTTGGCCTTCGCCCCCGCCAGTTCCACGCAGGTGTGCGTGCTGCCGGCGGTGATCGCGGTGATTCCGGTGACACCTGCGACGGCGGTCGGCGTCAGGCGCATGATCTTGGTGCCGTCGCCCACCTCGCCGAAGGAGTTGCGGCCCCAGCACGTACCGGTGCCGCCCTCGAGCAGCGCGCAGGTGTGGTTGCCACCGAGGTCGATGGCGGTCGCGTCGGCGAGGCCGACGACCGCCACCGGTGTGGTGCGGTCGACCGTGGTGTCGTCGCCGAGCTGTCCGAAGGAGTTGTCGCCCCAGCACCTGGCGGTGCCGTCGGCGAGCAGCGCGCAGGTCCGGTTTCCGCTTGCGTCGATGGCGATCGCATCGGTCAGCCCGGTGACGACCACCGGAGTGGTGCGCTTGGTGGTGGTGCCGTCGCCGAGCTGCCCGTCGGTGTTGCGTCCCCAGCATCGGGCGGTGCCGTCGTCGAGGACGGCGCACGTGTGGCCGCCGCCGGCGGCGAGGTCGGTGACGCCGGTGAGGCCCGGCACCAGGCCGGACGTGGTGTAGTACGGGAGGGTCGAGCCGCCGCCCATCTGTCCGTCCTGGTTGTTGCCCCAGCACCGCACGCTGCCGTCGGCCAGCAGGGCGCAGCCGTGGTCACTCCCCGCGACGACGCTGACGGCGGTGGTCACGCCGCGCACCGCCGTGGCGCTGCCGCTCCAAAGGCCGGGGTCGAGGCCACCGACGCCGTCGCCCAGCTGGCCGTAGAACTGCGCGCCCCAGCACCGGACCGTCCCGTTGCCGAGGAGCGCGCAGGCGAAGGTGCCGCCGGAGGCCACCTGGACTGCGCCGGTGATCGGCTCGACCTGTACAGGTCGGGTGCTGCTGACGTCCGGACCATCGCCCAGCCGGCCGTAGGTGCCCTCGCCCCAGCACCGCACGGTGCCGTCGGCCTGCAGGGAACACGTGAACACGCTGCCAGCCGAGATGGACGCGATGCCCTCCTGCTCGTTGCAGCTCGTGAGCAGGAACGCCACGGCCAACGTCACCAGGACCGCAACGATCGGACGACGCTTCATCATCGATCCCCCCCGCCGACGGGCCCCTGCTCCGCCGTGTGGACCGGAACGCTAACGGAGCCGTCGGTCGTGCGCCCGAAGACCTCGGCTCAGGACAGGAGGGCGAAGGCGTCCTCGGCGAGGTGCACGAGGTCGACGATCGACTCCTCGGCCAGGGGCTCCTCGGGGTTCGACACCATGGCCTCCACCACGAACGTGCGACCCCGGTCGTCGGTGGCGAGCCATCCGAGCGTGAGCACGCCGGGCTCGGATCCGCCCTTGAACCACACGGTCGGCCAGGTGGCGCGATCGAGGCCGATGCTGCCCACCTCCTCGGAGAGGATCGGCGGCAGCTCCGCCTGCGCCGACGGACGCTCGGCCTGGGACCGGAGGCCGGCGAAGGCCCGGCACACGTCGGCCGGAGAGGCGAACCACTCGATGCGATCGATGTAGCGGGGGTCGGTGGAGAACCCCGAGCCGATCTCGCCCAGCGCGAGGGGGTCGACCTCCGAGGCGAGGAAGGCGGGGCGATCGGCGCGGTCGGTGGCGAGGTAGCGATCGCCCAGGCCGTCCACGTAGTGCAGGAGGAACACCTGGCGGGTGGTGAGGAACGGCTCGTTCAGCTCGGCGTGGTCGGACCAGGCCCGGAACTGCGCCTCGACCTCGTCGCGTCCCACGAGCCCGGCCAGCAGGTCGGCCGCGGTGTTGTCGCTGATCGAGATCATCGTCGTGGCCGCGTCCTCCACGCTCACCGTCGAGCCGGCCGGGGCGAGCTGGAGCGAGCCGGCGCCGTTGCCGAGGCTGTGCACGGCGTCGTCCACCGTGAGCTCCCGGTCCCAGGCGATCCGGCCGGCGTCGACCTCGTCGACCAGCGCCCCCAGAACGAACAGCTTGAACTGCGACGCGGTGGGCCGGGGCTCGTCGGGTGCCACCGCGTGGACCGGCTCGCAGGTCCCGTCGTCGGCGACGCGAGCGGCGAGGAACCCGACGTCGGGACCGAACGAGCCGAGGCGGCGATCGAGGTCGCGCCAGGCGGCGGCATCGGACGACGTCGTGTTGGTCGTGCTCGTGGCCGTCGTCCGATCGGGTCGGGTCGACGGCGTGGCCGGCTCGTCGGCGGCCGATCCGCTGCACGCGTCGAGCGCCAGGACAGCGACGGCGAGCGCGGCCGTGGCGACGTGACGTCGCGTCGCCCGGCCCATCGCCCGGCGCCCTACTTGGGCGGGAGCGAGCCGGCGAAGGCGGCGCCCCGGTCGAGCCAGGCATCGAGGTCCTCGTCCTCGCCGAGCCCGTCCTCGGCCACGTACACCATTCCCTTGGAGACCCGGCCGGTGAAGTCCATCTCGCGAGCGTGGGGTTGGGCCAGGGCGTCGTCGTAGCCGTCCTTGCCGACCCGCACCATCAGCTCCGAGCCCACGATGCCGAAGGCCATGTTTCCGTCGAGCAGGAAGCACAGGCCGCCGAACATCTTCCGCTCGGCCAGCGGGTAGCGGCCCGTCGTGCGCTCCCGGATCCGTTCGGCCAGCCCCTCGTCGTACGCCACGGTGCGATCGTACGGCGACCGACGCCGGCGGACCGGCGGGCGGGGTGGCCGGGTGGGTTCGCCGTCGGAGACCGCGGGTATCTGCGGTCATGGCACCGAACGAGGGGAACACCCAGATCCCAGACGGGATGCCGGTCGTCGCCGAAGCGGTGGGCTCGGCTCCAGGCGGCGTGCTGCGCCCGCCGCTACCCACCTCCGCCGTGCGGGGCGCGTTCTACGCCTCGGGCTCGCTCGAGGTGACCGAACCGGCCCGCCGGTGGCTCGCCACGCAGCTCGACCTGGCCGGCGTGGCGCTGTCGCCCCACCGGGTCGACGACGCCCTGCTCATGCTCGACGAGCTGGTCACCAACGTGATCGTGCACACGGCGTCGGGTCCGACCGTCCGCTACGGCGAGCTCGGCGACCGCGTCGTGGTGGAGGTGTTCGACCGCCACTGGGGCGCGCCGACCCTGCGACCGCTCGACCCCGGACGAGAGTCCGGCCTGGGCCTCCGGCTGGTGGACGCCCTCGCCGACGCCTGGGGCTGGGCCCGCACCGAGGACGGACGCAAGTTCGTCTGGTTCGAGGTGTCTTAGGACGCCTCTCCGGTGGTCGGGTCGATGACGGCCCGGACGGTGCTGACGACGTCGGCAGGGAACCCTCCGGCGCGGGCGTGCTCCCGCACGGCGTCGGCATCCTCGGCGACGTAGACGCAGTACACCTTGTCGTCGGTCACGTAGCTCTGCACCCACTGGGCGCGGCCCCCCATCGTGGCCAGCACGCCGTTGGACGTCTGGCTGATCCCGCGCAGCTCTTCGGAAGAGAGCGTCCCCGCTCCCGGGATCTCTCGCTCGATCACGAACTTCGGCATGGGGTCTCCTCCTGTCTCGGGCCCGGATCGGCCGCAGGACCACCGTGGGCCCTCGCCGTGTGAGCGGACGTGTGAAGGGGATGGGAGACTCCGGCGATGTCGAAGGTGACCGTCACGTTGCTCGGTCGACCGCACGTCCACGTCGATGGCATCGAGGTGGATCCACCCAAGGGGGCGAAGGCCTGGGGGCTCCTCGCGTACCTGGCGGCGGCGCCTCGGCCGGTGCACCGGTCCGAGCTGGCCGACCTCCTCTTCAGCGAGGCGCAGGATCCCCTCGGGTCCCTCCGCTGGAACCTGGCCGCGCTGAGGCGCCTCCTCGACCGACCCGATGCGCTGAAGGGCGATCGGATCGACCTGCGGGGGGCCGACGTGGTCGTGGATACGACCGAGGTCGATCGAGGCCTGGTGCCAGCCGGCATCGAGATCGCGCCGAACGACGACCTCTTGAGCGGGCTGTCCTTCGGCGACAGCCCGCTGTTCGAGCTGTGGCTCACCGCCGAGCGCAGCCGACTCCGGCGTCGCCAGCTGTCGATGGGCCGCGATGCGACCCTCGATGCGCTCGCCCGCGGCGATCACGACCTGGGCGCGCGCCTCGCGCTGGGCCTGGTCGCCGCCGAGCCCTTCGACGAGGGCCACCACGCGCTCCTCATCCGGGCGCACGTGCTCAGCGGCGACCCGGCCGGCGCTCGTCAGCAGTACGAGCGCTGCGAGGCCCTGTTCGAACGCGAGCTGTCCACCCGACCCGGGCCGGCGGTCCATGCGGCGCTGGTGCGCCACGCCGCTCCGGCCTCGGTGCGCCCGGGGTACGACGAGATCTGCGCGCGGCTGAACGTGGCCTGGCAATCGTTCCAGGCCGGAGCCGTGGACTACGGCATCGAGATGGGGCGGGCCACGGTCGCGCTGTCGGACGACTCGGGCGTCGTCGCCCTGCGGCTGGCGGGCCGGGTGTTCCTGGCCGCGATGTTGAGCATGGCGGCTCGGGGCTGGGACGAGGCAGCCACCGCCACCGCCGAAGCACTCCACCTGGCTCGGCGATCTGGCGATGCGGAGGGCCATCGGGCCTTGGCCCACGGGATCCGCGCCGGGGCCGCCTCGATGCGGGGCGACCACGCAGCCGCCCGCTCGCACGCGACCCAGGGTGCGGCTGCATCCGTCGATCCTGGTGCCCGGGCGTTGAGCCTGACGTTCCTCGGGGCGGTCGAGGCCGATGTCGGGCACGACCATCTGGCTCGGTGGCACCTCGAGGAGGCGGTCCGGGAGGCCGAGCTCAGCGGAGACCTGATCCGCGTCGCCTATGCGGCCAGCTACGCGGCCCACGCCGACCTGTTGGCCGGTCGCGACGACGAGGCCCGACTGCATGCCGCCCAGGGTCTTGCCGCTGCGGCGCAGATCCTCGTCCTCAAGCCGTGGCCGATGGCGATGCTCGCCGAGCTCCACCTGCGATCGGGTGACCCGCGATCGGCGGTGGAGCAGGCAACGCTCGCCGACTCCCTCGCCGCCACCACCGGGATGGCGTACCAGCGAGCACTCGCCCAGCGGGTCCTCGGACTGGCGGCCGCCGCCGACGGCGACCACGAGGCCGCCCGCGATCAGCTCACGGGGGCGCTCGGCGAGGCTCGCCGGACCGGAGGCCAGGGGTATCCGTTCCACTGGCCGGTGGCCTGGGTGCTCGACGCCTTGGCCACCGCCACCGCGCGGGCGGGCTCCGAGGAGGCCGAGCGGTGGTCGACGGTTCAGCGCGACCACGAGCGGGCGACGGGGATGCGGTCGCACGCGTCGCTCTCGGAGCGAGCGCTCACCGGGTTCGGCGCTCCGGCGGGGGCGCGCCGCTGAGGGGCGCCGTCGCCGCGCGTGCTCCTAGGGTCGAGCCGTGCTCGAGCGGACGCGGCGACTCTGGGACGAGCAGGACCAGCACCGGGG